>JACRAA010000462.1 GCA_016213595.1 Actinomycetota bacterium
TCCGAGACGCGGTTCCCGCTCGAGGAGGTCCGTCGCGCCCACGAGTGGCTCGAGTCCGGCACCGCGAGCGGCAAGGGCGTTCTGGTCGTCTGACGGCACGAAAGGCAGGTGCGGCGCCAGCCGTACTGCTGGGAGGCTGAGCGGTGGGGCGGCTGAGCGGCTGAGCGGCTGGGCGAGACCAACAGGGGGTGAGCGTGTTCGGCAGGTACGGCGCTGTGCTTCGCGTGCCGGCGTTCCGGAGGGCCGAGCTGATCTCCCTGCTCGCCAGGCTGCCTCAGTACGGCTTCGGCGTGACGTTGACGCTGCACGTCGTCACCACGCTCGGGATGAGCTACACGGCCGCGGGCGGGGTCGCCGCCGTGTACACGGTGGCCGCAGCGATCGCCGCGCCCTGGCGCGGACGCCTCCTGGACCGACAGGGGCTGCGCCGTACCGTCGTGCCGTCGCTCGTCGTCGTCCCTCTCGTCTGGGGCGTGGCGCCGTTCCTGCCGTACTGGCTGCTCATCATCGCCTGCGCCGTCGGCGGCCTGTTCTCGCTGCCGCTGTTCTCCCTGATCCGGCAGATCATCGTCGCCGCTGCGCCCGAGGGCGTACGGCGCACCGCCCTGTCGCTGGACTCCGTCATCGTGGAGCTCAACTTCATGGTCGGGCCGCTGTTGGCGATCGTGGCCGTGACGACGTTCGGCACCCGCCCGACCCTCATCGCCCTGACGGTGCTCACCTCCTTGGGAGGCGCGCTGCTCGCGATCGTCAACCCGCCGCTCGTCGCCGGCATCCAGGAGGGTGAGCCCGTCCTGGTGGCCCGCCGGCAGTGGCTCACGCCAGCAGTCGTCGGCGTGTACAGCGCCGTGCTCGCGGCGGGGATCGTGCTCGCCGGTACGGAGGTGTCGCTCGTCGCCGCGCTGCGCACGTTCCGGCACACCGAGCTGCTCGGCCTCGTCATCACGGTGTGGAGCGCGGGCTCGGCCGTCGGCGGCCTCATCTATGGGGCCTGGCACCGCTCGATCCCGTCGGCGGTCCTGCTGACGGGGCTCGCCGTGTTCACGCTGCCCGTCGCATTCGCGACGAGCGTGCCGGGCGTCTTCCTCATCGTCGCCGCGTCGGGCTTCTTCTGCGCGCCGCTCATCTCCGCGACCGTCGACGAGCTCAACGGACGCGTACCGGAGTCCGTACGTGGCGAGGCGATGGGCTGGCACGGCTCGGCCCTCACGGCCGGGTCGTCACTCGGCCCGCCCGTCGTCGGCATGGTGCTCGACGCGTTCGGCTGGCAGGCGGGCTTCGTCACCGCCGGCGGTGTCGGACTGGCGGTGGCCGCCCTGGTGGTGCTGGTCACCGGTGGCCGTGCCCGCCTCCGTCGTGAGCGTCCGGTCGAGGGGACGCTTTGACGCCTGGCGCTGCCTCAGGCGCTGGCGTCAAGACGGAGACGGTAACGGCCGCCGGGACGCCTCAGGCGGTGGTCGAGGCGAGACGCGTGATCCGTACGTGCCACTCCGTCGGCCCCTGGGAGAGGTACTCGACCTCGATCGGAGCCCGCTGCGACAGCTGCTCCAGGAGCGGGAGCGGGGCGTGCGGGGCGACGAGGACGATGGACCCGGTGGGCTGGATCGCGTCGAACGCGCCGAACACGGCCGCGTGACGGATCGCGTGCGGGATCGTTCGCACGTCGAGGACGATGTCCTCCGCGCTGTCGTGGCCACATGCGCAGCCGCCCGTGTGCCCTGAAACCTGCGTGATCTCCATGTACGTCCTTCCCGCTGCCCGGTCTCGCCTACGAACCCCGGATCTTATTTTCACAAGATTGTCGTATAAACACCCCTCTGTCCACTGCGCATCTCGCCCGGGGGCTGTCAGGACCGTCCAGCTCGCGTGACCTATCCGGCGAAGACCTCCTTGGCGCTCATCACCGACCCCGAGACGCCGGGGAGCCGGGTCCACGCCGCCCACGCGTTCAGGACCGCCGCAGCCTGCTCCGGCGAGTAGCCGACGCCGTACGACTGAAGGTCCTCGGTCGTGTGGGCGTCACCGACCAGGGTGACCGGGTAGCCGCGGTGCAGGCCGCCGAAGAGCGTGCTGCGGATGCAGGCGTCGGTCTGGGCGCCGCAGAGCACGACGCTCGTTGCCCCCACCTCAGCCAGCCGCTCGCTGAGGTCCGTCTCGGCGAAGGCGTCGCCGTACGTCTTCTCCACGATCGGTTCGCCCGGCGCCGGCACCAGCTCCGGCACGATCTGCCATCCGGCGCTATCGGGGACCAGCTCATCCGAGCGGTGCCGTACCCAGATGACGGGAATGCCCTTCCCACGCGCCTCCTCCACGAGGCCGGCGATCCGCGCGACAACAGCAGCGGAGTCCACGCACGACTCCATCACCCGGACCTGGACATCCACGACGACCAGCCCACGTCCGCTCGAGTTCTCTCTCATGGCCTGGACTGTACGCACGGCCACTGACAGTTCTCCCATCAGCTCCGGTGCGGCCCTCGGCTGCGACCTCGCACCCCCTGCCGGACCGGCGCACCCCCGGCAGAGGGTGCGACGTCAGGTACGGGGTGCGAGGTGGCGCTCGCGAGCCGGGCCCGCGGTGGGGGAGGCGGGCTGGGCGCAGGAGCCGGGGGTCCCGGCGAGGAGCCGGGCCTCTGGGAAGTGTCGGCGGGCGGTGCCAGGATCCTCGCATGGAGCTCGTAACGCTCGTCGAGGCATCGGCCATAGTGGCCGGCACGCGGTCGCGCACCGCGAAGGTCGGGGAGCTCGCCCGGCTTCTCAGGCTGGCCGCGGAGGCCGGGGAGCGTGAGGTCCTCCTGGTCGCGGCGTTCCTGTCAGGTCGCGTTCCGCAGGGCCGGCTCGGTGTCGGCTACCGCAGCATCGCGGACCTGCCGCCGCCGGCCGCGTCGCCGTCGCTGACGCTGGGCGACGTCGATGCCGCGTTCACCGAGCTGGCCCTGGCGAGCGGCCCCGGATCGGCAGCGGCGCGCCGATCCACGCTCGTTGCCCTGTTCTCGGCCGCGACTGCCTCCGAACGGGACTTCTTGGCCGGCCTGATGACCGGGGAGGTACGACAGGGTGCCCTTGACGGGATCATGCAGCTGGCCGTGGCCCAGGCCGCGGACGTACCGCTCGAGGCTGTACGGCGGGCCGCCATGCTCGCCGGGACGCTCGACGCCGTCGCTGCTGTGGCGCTGAGCCGGGGAGCCGAGGGACTGGACGCCTTCGTGCTCGAGGTGCTGAGGCCGATCTCGCCGATGCTGGCCTCGTCGGCCCCGAGCGTCGCGGAGGCGGCCTCGATGCACTCGCCGTGGTCCGTGGAACGCAAGCTCGACGGCATCCGCATCCAGGCGCACAAGAGGGGCGACGAGGTGCGAGTGTTCACCCGCTCCCTCGACGACATCACCGACCGCCTGCCGGAGGTGGTCGAGGTGGTCGCGGCCGTACCGGCGGAGACCGTTGTCCTCGACGGTGAGGCGATCGCACTGCGTCCGGACGGACGTCCGGAGCCGTTCCAGGTCACCGGTGCCCGTACGGCATCGACCAAGGACCCGGCGCTGCTGCGCAGGCAGACCCCGCTGACGACGTACGTCTTCGACGTGCTGCACCACGACGGCCGGTCGCTCCTCGACGAGCCGCTGAGCGCGCGCCAGGAGGTGCTGGCTCGGCTGCTGCCGCCCGAGAACCGGGTCGCCGGGGTGACGACGAGTGACGCCGCTGAGGCGGAGCGGTTCTTCGGCGACCAGGTGGCCGCAGGCCATGAGGGCGTGGTCATCAAGGACCTGTCATCGCCGTACGCTGCCGGTCGTCGAGGGGGTGCCTGGGTGAAGGTCAAGCCCCGGCACACGCTCGACCTGGTGGTGCTCGCCGTGGAGCGCGGGTCGGGTCGACGCCGGGGCACGCTCTCGAACATCCACCTCGGCGCCCGGGACGGAGACGGTTTCGTCATGCTGGGCAAGACGTTCAAGGGCATGACCGACGAGATGCTCGCGTGGCAGACAGCCCGGTTCACCGAGCTGGCGACCTCGGACAACGGCTGGGTCGTCACCGTACGTCCCGAGCAGGTCGTCGAGGTCGCCTTCGACGGCCTCCAGCGCTCGTCGCGCTACCCGGGCGGGCTCGCGCTCCGCTTCGCCCGGGTGCTCCGCTACCGCGACGACAAGCCGGCCGCCGACGCGGACACGATCGAGACCGTACGCGCCCTCGCGGGCCCCGTCGCCGACGAGGCGCCATGACGGTACGGATCGGACTGGCCGGTGCGGGCGCGATCGCCCATGCCCACGCCCAGTCCTGCTGGGACCTCGGGCTGCCGTTCGGCGTCTACGCGCGTGGCCACGCCGGCGACTTCTCGCGCCGCTGGTCGATCGAGGAGTACGAGACGTACGACTCGCTGCTCGAGGCCTGCGACATCGTCCTCGTGGCCACCCCGACGCCCAGTCACGAAGAGCTGGTGCTGAAGGCGCTGGCCGCAGGCCGTGACGTCATCTGCGAGAAGCCCCTCACCGTCGATGCCGAGGCAGCACAACGCCTGGCGGACGCGGCGCTGGCAGCCGGGAGGCACCTCTTCCCGGCCCACGTCGTGCGGTGGTTCCCCGCGTACGCGGCGATCCACGAGCGCGTCGCGTCCGGCGAGCTCGGTCCTCTCACCAGCCTCAGGCTCGCTCGCGCCGGCGCCTCACCCTGGCAGGCCTGGTTCCACGAGGAGTCGGGCGGTGGACTGACGACGGACCTGATGATCCACGACTACGACCAGGCCCTGTGGCTGGCCGGAGAGGTGGAGGAGGTCCGTGCGAGCCGCTGGCACGACGAGGGGGGCGAGCACGCCCACGTGGAGCTCCGGCACACCGGTGGCCTCACCAGCGAGATCGACGGAACCTGGGGACCTCCAGGGACTCCCTTCACCACGACAGTCGACGTCAGAGGCGAGTGGGGCACGCTGCATCACGACTCCCGAGACCCCTCCGAGCCGTACGAGTCCCCCTACACCAGCCAGCTCCGTGACCTGGTGAGCGCCTGCACTGAGGGGACGATGCCTCGCGTGACGATCGAGGACGGCGTCCACGCCGTACGGGTCGCGGAAGCCGTGAGGGAGGCCCTCAGAGGAGGTGGCGCAACCACGTGAGCAGGAGACTCCCCTAGCGCGACACCGGGTTGTAGCGCAGCAGGTTGGGGGCACCGCTGCACTCGATGCCGATCCGGATCGTGCCGAGTCGTCCTTCGTCGCGCAGCTCGTACAGGCGTGGCACGATCCGGTCCCGCAGGCTCATGGGGTCGATCGTGTTGAGGTAGACCTTCGTGCCCCCCTCGAACCCCGCCAGCGTCGAGACCCGCCACTTCAGCAGGATCCGCCACGGCATCGACAGGTCGACGTCGACGGGCCGATGGTGCCACTCCTCGTTGGTCGGCACGTCTGCGCCCGTCGCGGCGTGCATGGCGTGGAGGAGGTCGGAGACCCCTCTGACCTCCTCCTCGGTGTGGTCCCACGGCCAGGCGCGCTCGGACTTCGAGTACATCTCGATGCTGGGATAGCGATGCCCGAACCCGGCGAAGGCGACCGCATGGTCGTTCTCCGCAATGAGCAGGTTGTGGTAGCTGGCGTAGTTCACGGCCGCCTCGTTGTACAGGTTCGGGTTGCTCCGCAGCCGCTGGATGGCCAGCTCGTTCTGCACGCCGCGCTCGTCGATAGAGACGAGCTGCTTGTGCAGATGGTCGAACGAGGCACCCGCGGGCTTGAGCCAGTTCTGGAAGACCGCGACGTACGGCGCGTAGCGGTTGATCTCGTACAGCCGGCGCAGCGACTCGACGGTGAACGCCATGTACCGGTAGTGCTCCTCGGGGGTCAAGGTGCCCGACGACGCGAGGTCGGCGGTCGTCCCGGCGCCATCGACGTAGTGCCGCTTCGCGATGATGACGTCGTGCCCGCCGCCGAAGAAGCCGGACGCGAACGCGATGACCGCCTCCTCCGGCATCTGCGCGATCGCCTCCGGGGTGCGGCCGGCCGCACGCAGCTTCCCCTTGGCCACGCCGAGGACATGCGCGCGTCCGGCTGGGCTCTCGAGGTAGTTGCGACGCCGCTGGGCGATGTCCTCCGGGATCTCGTACCCGTAGTTCGCGTGCCAGTAGTCGTACGACAGGATCTCGAACAGGTTGGGGACACGCCGGAACTCGGCGACCGTGTCGAACAGCGCCTCGGCCGGTGTGCGGTAGACGGTGTACCAGCCGCGGCTGTCCCGGATCACCCGTGACTTCTCGGGCGGGGTCTCAAGGTAGGCCCCCTCGCAGAACCTGCAGTAGTGGCCGTGCGCCGCCGGGTCGATGGGCTCGGGGTGTGCGGGTGCGATGCCGAGCGGACGGTTGCCGCGGCCGGGGACCGTCCACACCTCGGTGCCGGAGAAGGGGTTGAGCTGCTTGACGGTGCCGTCGCGCATGGTGGTGATGTAGTTCGGGTTCGGCGCGTACGGGAGGAGCATGGACGCCAGGCTAGTGCTGCTCCGGGCGGCCGCCGCGAGGGCGCACTGCAGCGCGCGACCGGCCGTCAGAACCAGCGGCTGAGCTCCTCGGCCGTACCGCCGTCGGCGAACGAGCCCGTGACGTGGTCAGCCGCCTCCGCGACCTCGCGGGGGGCGTCACCGAGCGCCACCCCACGACCGGCCCAGCGCAGCATCTCGATGTCGTTGTACCCGTCACCGAGCGCGAGCACGTCCTCGGGCGCCACGCCGTACCGCTCGCAGGCCACGGAGAGGCCCGCCGCCTTGTCGACCCCCTCGGGAGCGATGTCGAGCCAGCACTTCCAGCCGACGAAGTAGCTGACGCCGTGCAGGCCGAGCCGCTCCGCGAGGTCGAGGAAGTCGTCGTCGCCGCCCTCCGGGTCCCGCACGATGACGCGCGACACGGGCCGCGACTTGAGGGACTCGATCGACTCGTGCACCGTCCTCCCGTACAGCTCACCGTCGGGGAAGGCGGCGCTGACCCGGTAGCCGCGGCCGACCTCCTCGACGGCGATGATGGCGTTGGTCTCGGCCACGACCCGGTCGATGACCGGCCCCGGGTCGAACGTCACGTGACGGACGATCTCGAACGGCGGGTAGTCGACGACCACGGCTCCGTTGGAGCACACGTGCATCGCTGGAGGCAGCTCCAGCGACTCGATGATCACCTGGGTCGCGGTCCAGCTCCGTCCTGTGGAGATGACGACGGGCACACCCGCGTCGACGACGCGTCGGACAGCCGTCCGTACGGATCCGGGCAGGACACCGTCGTAGTCGACAAGGGTTCCGTCGATGTCGAGGGCTACGAGCTTGGGACGCCAGCGGGCCGTCACGTCAGGCCGGGGTCAGACGGTCGCGGCCGCCCAGGTAGGGGCGGAGCGCCGCGGGGACCAGGACCGAGCCGTCGGCCTGCTGGTGGTTCTCGAGCAGCAGGACGATCATCCTCGTCATCGCGCACAGGGTGCCGTTGAGGGTGGCCACCGGACCGACGCCGCCCTCGTACCGCGCCCTGGTGTTGAGGCGCCGCGACTGGAACTCGGTGCAGTTCGACGTCGAGGTGATCTCGCGGTACTTGCCCTGGCTCGGCACCCACCCGTAGCAGTCGTACTTGCGGGCCGCGGACAGCCCCAGGTCGCCCGCCGCGACCTCGAGCACCTGGAACGGCAGCCCGAGCATCGAGAGGAACTCCTTCTCGTAGCCGAGCAGCCGCTGGTGCTGAGCGTGGGCATCCTCGGGCGCGCAGTAGACGAACATCTCCACCTTGTCGAACCAGTGGACCCGGAAGATGCCCTTCGTGTCCTTGCCGTACGACCCTGCCTCTCGCCGGAAGCACGGGCTGTACCCGGCGTACGAGATGGGCAGCTGTGCGGCGTCGAGGATCTCATCGGAGTGGTACGCGGCCAGCGCCACCTCGCTCGTTCCGACGAGGTACAGGTCGTCAGCCGGCAGGTGGTAGACGTCCTGCGCGGCCTGGCCCAGGAAGCCGGTGCCCTCCATGGCGGACGGCTTGACCAGCGCGGGCGGCAGCACAGGCGTGAACCCCCACTCGGACGCCTTGGCCATCGCGAGCTGCGTGAGGGCGAGCTCGAGCTGTGCTCCCTGTCCGGTGAGGAAGTAGAACCGCGACCCCGACACCTTCGCCCCGCGTTCCATGTCGATGGCGCCGAGGACCTGGCCGATCTCGAGGTGGTCGCGGGGCGTGAACCCCTCCGCCTCGAAGTCGCGCGGGCTGCCGACCTGCTCCACGACGACGAAGTCGTCCTCCCCGCCCCGTGGGACGTCGTCGAACACCGGGTTGGGGAGCTGGAGCATGAGCGCGTCGAACACCGAGCCGGCCTCGTCCGAGGCGGACTGTGCGTCCTTGACCTGGGCCGCCAGCTCCTTGGTCTGAGCCAGCAGCTGCTGTCGCTCGTCAGCGCTCGCCTTGGGGATCCGCCCACCGAGCTCCTTCTGCTCCGCCCGCAGCCTCTCGAACGCCGCGATCGAGGTGCGCCGCGTCTCGTCCGCGGCCAGGAGGCGGTCGACGAGCTCCGGCGACTCCCCGCGGGCCTCCTGTGCACGACGAAGACGGTCGGGGTCGGTGCGCAGCAGCTTCGGATCGATCACCCGCACAGACTATCGAGCCGCCAGTCCCCGCTCCGCGCCGTTCCGGGCCGCTCTGGGAGACGGCTGCCGGCGGCCACCGTGGACAGACGGCGTGCGGCGCTCAGGGCCGACACGCCACAATGTGGCATGGCCACTGAAGGACGAAGACTGACCTGGATGGCCGCCGCGCTCACAAGCGGCGGTTTCGTCGTGTGGTCCCTGCTGCGCGTGACTGGTGTGCTGGACGGGCTCGACAAGGCCCTGCTGCCGCCCATGATCGCGTCGCGCTCCGGCTTCGGCCAGA
>JACRAA010000476.1 GCA_016213595.1 Actinomycetota bacterium
CAGCGCGCCGTGGGCGGCGCCGAGGTTCACGGCCCGCTCGAGCGGCTCGCCCGTCAGCAGCCCGTACACGAGCCCCGACGCGAACGAGTCGCCGCCCCCGACCCGGTCGAGGATCTCCAGGCCGTCGCGCTGCGTCGCCTGCACGAGGCCGGACTCCTGCGACCAGGCCAGCGCGCCCCAGTCGTTCATGGTCGCCGACTTCACGGCCCGCATCGTCGTCGCGATCACCTGGAAGTTCGGGTACGCCTCGGAGACGCGGCCGATCATCGCCCCGAACTGCTCGACCGGGAGCTGGGTGAGCGCCTCGTCGACGCCCTCGACCTCGAAGCCGAGGGCCGCTGTGAAGTCCTCCTCGTTCCCGATCATGACGTCGACCTGACCGGCGATCGCCCGGTTGACCTCCTGCGCCTTGGCCTGGCCGCCGATCGCCTTCCAGAGGCTGGGCCGGTAGTTGAGGTCGTACGAGACGACCGTCCCGTACTTGCGTGCCGCCGTCACGGCCTCGATCGCCACCTCTGCCGTGGAGGCGGAGAGGGCCGCGAAGATGCCCCCGGTGTGCAGCCACCGGACCCCCAGCTCGCCGAACAGGTGGTCGAAGTCGATGTCGCCGGGCTTGAGCTGGCTGACAGCGGTGTTGCCGCGGTCGGAGACGCCCACGGCGCCGCGCAGGCCGAAGCCGCGCTCAGTGAAGTTCAGGCCGTTGCGAACCGTACGGCCCACGCCGTCAGAGGGCACCCAGACGATGTGGCGGGTGTCGAGGCCGCCGGTGAGGATGAAGTCCTCGACGAGGCGACCGACCTCGTTGTCGACCAGGGCCGTGACGACGGCGCCACGCAGCCCGAAGACGCGGCGCAGGCCACGGACGACGTTGTACTCGCCGCCGCCCTCCCACACCTGGAACTGGCGCGTCGTCCTGATCCGGCCCTCACCCGGGTCGAGGCGCAGCATGACTTCGCCGAGCGCCACAGCGTCGTACGTGCACTCCTCCGCAGGACGAAGCTCCACGACCGACCTCACTTCCCCACCGCAGCGGCGCCGGCCACGGCCTCGCGGCACAGCTGGCTGACCTGGTCGTACGCGCCCTCGCGGATCGCGTCCACCGGCACCATCCAGGACCCCCCGACCGCCGGCACACAGCCGAGCGAGAGGTAGTCGCTGAGGTTCGACGAGGAGACGCCCCCGGTCGGCACGAACCGCATCCCGCCGAACGGCGCCGACAGCGCCGTGATCGCGGCGGCCCCTCCGTACACGTTCGCGGGGAAGAACTTGACGGTGTCGAGCCCCAGCTCCTGGGCGGCCATGATCTCGGTCGGGGTCACCGCTCCGGGCAGGACGGGGACGCCCGCGGCCTGTGCGGCCATCACGACGTCGCGCCGCAGGCCGGGGCTGACGATGAACGTCGCGCCGGCCTCGACCGCCTGCTCGACCTGTGCCGGCGTGAGGACGGTGCCGGCGCCGACGATGAGCCCTTCGATGCCGGACATCGCCCGGATCGAGTCGGCCGCGGCCGCGGTCCGGAAGGTCACCTCGGCAACGGGCAGACCGCCGTCCACCAGTGCGCGGCCGAGGGGGTCGGCATCGTGCGCGTCGTGCAGGACGACCACCGGCACGATCCGTACGGAGAACATCTCGTCTGTCACAACAGCTCCGTTGCTCGCTCTAGGCTCGGCAAGCGATTTCCGAGCGGGATCAGCATACGACATGGCCCGGAGCGGGCCGGATGCTGCAACGAGGTGCGACGTCGCGGCGATCCGTGGCGCGGGGCCCTGTGAGTGACGGTACCCTCCTGTGTGTGGTGACGCTCAGCGATGTGGCCAAAGCCGCCGGCGTCTCCCTGTCGACGGCGTCCCGGGCCATCAACGGCAGCAAGGACCGTACGGTCAACGCAGCACTGCGCGACCGTGTCCTCGCGGCCGCGGCCGAGCTGCGGTACGCGCCGAACGCGGCCGCCCAGGCGATCGCCCGCGGGCGGTCCTCGACCTTGTCGCTCATCGTCCACGACATCACCGACCCGTACTTCTCGTCGATCGCGGCAGGCGTGTCGCGGGCCGCGAGGGCGGCGGGCTCGACCGTGATCCTCGGCATCGCCGAGCACGATCCCAACCAGACGCTGAGCCTCATCGAGGCGGCGCGCAGCCACCGGTCCCAGGCGCTGATCATCGTCGGCGGGCTCCGCGCCGACGACGCCGGGCTGACCCAGCTGCAGTCATGCATCGACGACTACCGGCGCTCGACGGGCGCGGGCGTGGCGATCGTCGGCCAGGGCGTGCTCGATGTGGCGGCCGTGGCGCCCGCGAACCGCGAGGGCTCTGTCGCTCTCGCGAAGGCGCTGACCGCGCAGGGCTTCCGTACGTATGCGATCCTCACCGGGCCGGCCGACCACCTCACTGCCCGCGACCGGGCGGAGGGGTTCGCCGAGGGGCTCGACGGCTCGGGCGAGGTCGTCAAGCGGGTCGACGGGGACTTCACGCGAGACGGTGGGTACGCGGCGATGACCGAGCTGCTGGAGAGCGGATCGCGCCCCGATGTCGTGTTCGCGGTCAACGACGTCATGGCCGTAGGCGCCCTCGCCGCGGCGAGGGAGGCAGGCCTGTCGGTCCCGGGCGACATCCGCGTCGCCGGCTTCGACGACATCCCCACGCTGCGGGACATCGTGCCGTCGTTGACGACCGTACGGGTCCCGCTCGAGCGGATCGGCGAGTTCGCCGTCAGCCTTGCGCTCGGTGAGACCTCGCTCGACGAGTCGGTCACCCAGGAGTACGAGGTCGTCCTCCGCGACTCGACAGGCTAAGGCGGCTTCATGCCCCCTTCCCGTGAGTGGCGGGGCGCGCCGAGACAGTCGAAAGGCCAGTTCGTGCGGCAACACGCCGTACCGACCGCGCGTGTCGTGGCCTTTCGTCGACCACAGTCCCGCTTGACGTACGGACCGGCCTCGCCCTAGGCTGGAAAGCGCTATCCATTGACGAAGGAGCCGGCCTTGACCAGAACCCTGCGGATCGCCATGAACGGCATCACCGGCCGTATGGGCTACCGGCAGCATCTCGTACGGTCGATCCTCCCCATCCGGGACCAGGGCGGCGTGAAGCTGGAGGACGGCACCTGCGTACAGGTCGAGCCGGTCCTCGTGGGACGCAACGAGGCGAGGCTTCGCGAGATCGCCGAGGAGCACGGGATCGAGCGGATCTCCACCGACACCGACGGCTGCATGATGGCCGACGACATCGACATCTACTTCGACGCCCAGGCGACGTCGCGGAGGTTCACAGCGCTCAGCAGCGCCATCGCCGCCGGCAAGCACATCTTCACGGAGAAGCCGACCGCCGAGACGCTGGAGCAGGCAATCGAGCTCGCCCGCCTCGCAGACCGGGCCGGCATCATCGACGGGGTCGTCCACGACAAGCTGTACCTGCCCGGCCTCGTGAAGCTGCGCCAGCTCATCGACCAGGGCTTCTTCGGCCGCATCATCGCGATGCGCGGCGAGTTCGGCGACTGGGTCTGGGAAGGCACGGACGTGCCGGCACAGCGTCCCAGCTGGAACTACCGCGCCGAGGACGGCGGCGGGATGACCATGGACATGTACCCGCACTGGAACTACGTCATCGAAGGACTGCTCGGCACGATCAAGACCGTCTACACCCAGACCACCACGCACATCCCTGAGCGTGTCGACGAGTCGGGCGAGACGTACCGGGCGACGGCGGACGACGCCGCGTACGGCATCTTCGAGGTCCGCACTCCCGCCGACGAGCCGGTCCTGGTGCAGCTGAACTCCAGCTGGGACGTACGGGTGCACCGCAAGGAGCTCGTCGAGTTCCAGATCGACGGGACCCTGGGCTCGGCCGTCGCCGGGCTGCGCAGCTGCGTGGTCCAGTCGCGAGCCGACACGCCCACCCCCACGTGGAACCCCGACCTGCCTGACCCGAACGACTACCTCTCCCAGTGGACCGACGCGACGGACACAGACCTGGAGAACGGGTTCAAGCTGCAGTGGGAGGAGTTCCTCCGCGACGTGGCCGCGGGCCGGAAGCACCGGTACGACCTGCTGTCGGGCGCTCGTGGCGTACAGCTCGCGGAGCTCGGCATGCGCTCCTCCGCGGAGGGGCGCCGCCTCGACGTGCCAGAGATCGTGCTGTGAGCGACCTGGGCCGGCTGAGCCTCAACACCGCGACCTGCAAGCCGTACCCCCTGGCTGAGTGCGTCGCTGCGGCGAAGGCCGCGGGGCTGGGTGCTGTCGGCCCCTGGCGGGACCGGGTCCAGGAGGTGGGCGCCGAGACGGCCGCCCGCCTCATCGCCGATGCCGGCCTCCGCGTCTCTTCGCTGTGCCGCGGCGGCTTCATCACGGCTCGTGACGACTCCTCCGCCCAGAAGGCGATGGCCGAGAACCTCCGCGCGATCGACGAAGCGGCGACGCTGCAGAGCCCTGAGCTCGTCATGGTCGTCGGTGGCCTGCCCGCGGCCTTCGAGCTCATGGACCTGCCGCACACGCCTGCGGACGCCCGGGACAAGGACCTGGTCGCCGCGCGACAGCGAGTGGCCGACAGGATCGGCCAGCTCGTCCCGTACGCGTCCGACAAGGGAGTACGCCTCGCGCTCGAACCGATGAACCCGTTGTTCACCGCTGACCGGGGCGTCCTCACCACGGTCGGCCAGTCGCTCGACCTGGCGGCCGACCACCCCGCGGAGGCTGTCGGCGTGGTCGTCGACACCTACCACGTCTGGTGGGACCCGGACCTCGAGGCGAGCATCGCCCGGGCGGGCAGGGAGCAGCGCATCTCCTCCTACCAGATCTGCGACTGGACGCTCCCTCTCGCCGCCAACACCCTCAACTCGCGGGGCTTCCCGGGCGACGGCTACATCGACTTCCCGACCATCACGCGGTGGGTGGCGGCGGCC
>JACRAA010000475.1 GCA_016213595.1 Actinomycetota bacterium
CGCCGGCACGCGGGGCACGTTCCGGGTGCGCGGTGACACCGTCGAGGTCTTCCCGATGTACGAGGAGCTGGCGTGGCGCATCGAGTTCTTCGGCGACGAGATCGAGGCGCTGTCCACGCTCAACCCCGTGACCGGCGACGTCGAGTCGACCGACCAGGAGCTGCTCGTGTTCCCGGCGACCCACTACTCGGCCGGGGCGCAGCGCATGGAGCGCGCCATCTCGACGATCGAGGCGGAGCTGGCCGACAGGCTCGCCGAGCTGGAGGCGGACTCGCGGCTGCTCGAGGCGCAGCGGCTCCGGATGAGGACCACGTACGACATCGAGATGATGCGCCAGATCGGCAGCTGCTCCGGCATCGAGAACTACTCGCGCCACATCGACGGCCGAGCTGCCGGCAGTGCCCCCAACTGCCTGCTCGACTACTTCCCCGAGGACTTCCTGCTCGTCATCGACGAGTCGCACGTCACGGTGCCGCAGATCGGCGGGATGTACGAGGGGGACATGTCCCGCAAGCGGATGCTCGTGGAGCACGGCTTCCGGCTCCCCAGCGCGATGGACAACCGCCCGCTGCGGTGGGAGGAGTTCGTCGACCGGATCGGACAGACCGTCTACCTCTCCGCGACGCCCGGGCCGTACGAGCTGGCCAAGTCCGAGGGGTACGTCGAGCAGCTGATCCGTCCCACGGGCCTCGTCGACCCGGAGATCATCCTCAAGCCCACGAAGGGCCAGATCGACGACCTCATGGGAGAGATCCGGGCGCGGGCTGAGCGAGACGAGCGCGTCCTCGTGACGACGCTCACGAAGAAGATGGCCGAGGACCTGACCGACTACCTGCTCGGCAACGGCGTGCGAACGCGCTACCTGCACTCCGAGGTCGACACGCTGCGCCGCATCGAGCTGCTGCGGGAGCTGCGGCTGGGGGAGTACGACGTCCTGGTGGGCATCAACCTCCTCCGCGAGGGCCTCGACCTGCCTGAGGTGTCGCTGGTCGCGATCCTCGATGCCGACAAGGAAGGGTTCCTGCGCAGCGGTCGCAGCCTCATCCAGACAATCGGACGGGCGGCCCGCAACGTCGACGGCCAGGTCCACATGTACGCCGACGCCATCACTCCGTCCATGCAGCAGGCCATCGACGAGACGAACCGGCGGCGGGAGAAGCAGGTCGCGTACAACAAGGCTCACGGGGTCGACCCCCAGCCGCTGCGGAAGAAGATCGCCGACATCACGGAGATGCTGGCCCGGGAGGACGCCGACACGGACGGCCTCCTGACCCGGAGCTCCGGCCGTGGCGGCCAGCGACGTGCACCCGTACCGGCCCTGTCGGACCGGGCGGCGAAGCGGGACCTCAAGGGCCTCCCGGCGGGGGAGCTCGCCGACCTCGTTGCTGAGCTCACCGACCAGATGCACGGTGCCGCGGCAGAGCTCCAGTTCGAGACAGCCGCCCGGCTTCGGGACGAGATCTCCGATCTGAAGAAGGAGCTGCGCCAGATGCTGGAGGCAACCCGATGAGGGCCTGCGGAGGCCCGAGCCGGGACCCCGGGCTAGACTGACCCTGCTCAAGGAGGGGAGTACTCCCAACGGCGGGCGCGTCGTCAACACACCGCGAGGAGCGGTCGGCGGCCCGGTCGGGAAATCCCCGATGGACGAGACCTCCCGGAGCCGATCCGGTTCACCCTGAAAGGTCTCCTTGAATGCCCGTCACTCCGCTTGCCTGGACCCTGACCATCGTCGTGCTGCTCGCGGTCCTCGCGGTGGACGTGTTCGTCATCGGTCGACGCCCCCATGAGCCGACCATGCGCGAGAGCGCGTTGGCGATCGGTCTGTACGTAGGGGCTGCTCTGCTGTTCGGCCTCGGCGTCTCGTTCCTGATGAGCCCTCAGTACGGCGGCCAGTTCTTCGCGGGCTGGCTGACCGAGTACTCGCTGTCGGTCGACAACCTGTTCATCTTCCTCATCATCATGAACAGGCTGAACGTCCCCCGTCACCTCCAGCAGTACGCACTGCTCGTGGGCATCATGCTCGCCCTCGCGTTCCGCGGGGTGTTCATCGCTCTCGGCGCCGGGCTCATCCACCTCTTCTCCGGCGTCTTCTTCCTGTTCGGGGCCTTCCTCATCTACACGTCCATCCACCTCGCGAAGGACTACTTCGAGAAGGACACCGAGGAGGAGGCGGTGGACAACTTCGCGACGAGGTGGGCCCGTCGCCAGCTTCCCTTCACCCAGGAGTTCCACGGGACGAAGCTCCGTGTCTACGAGAACGGCGTCCGTGCCTGGACGCCCTTGTTCACGGTCATCGTGGCGCTCGGTACGGCGGACCTGCTGTTCGCGCTCGACTCCATCCCGGCGATCTACGGGCTGACGAACGAGCCCTACCTCGTGCTCACGGCCAACATCTTCGCGCTCATGGGCCTGCGACAGCTCTACTTCCTGCTCGGCAACCTGTTGAGGAAGCTCGTCTACCTCTCCCTGGGCCTGTCCGTGATCCTGGCCTTCATCGGCGTCAAGCTCGTCCTGCACGCGATGCACGAGTACCACCTCGACGCCCGGCTGGGTTTCAACGGAGAGATCCCGCTCACGGTCTCCCTCGGCGTGATCCTGGGCACCCTCATCGTCACCACCGTCGCGAGCCTCGTCGCGTCGCGCAAGCGCGTGCCGAGCTACGACTGAGTCAGCGGACGGGGCCGATGCTCACGTGCTCGGCGCCCGACACGGCAGTACGGGGCAACCTGCCCGTGACCCATCCGAGGAGGTTGGTGGCGCTCCCCGTCACCTCGGTCACCCCCGGGCCGGCGCCCATCTCCAGCACACGACCGCTGGTCGTGGTCAACCGGATGCCGGGCCCCCGCGCCAGGTCCGTCCTGCGGAACACGTTCCACTCCAGGAGCCACTCGGCGGCCATCGGGTCGATGTCGGCGAGCATGAGGCCGCAGTCGAGGTCCACGTGGTGGAGCACGACCTCGTTGAGCCTCATCATCGGAAGGTCCGAGACGGTGAGTCCCTCGAGCCGGCCGTGCAGCCGCGTCGACCACTGCTCGGGCGTGAGCTTGTCGAAGGCGTCGTTGAGCAGACCGGAGGCGGTGTCGAGGTCGATCTGGATGTCCAGGGGAGAGCGGCGGGAGCCGGCCTCGAGCTCCGAGACGAGGTCGTCCCGCTCGAGCTCGGGACGTGAGGCGAGCCGCGTGACGTAGCGACGGAGGACATCCGCATTGCGTGCGATGTGCGTCGCAACGTGGGCGCGCGTCCAACCGGGCAGGGCGGTGGGCCCCACCCAGTCGCTCTCCGAGATCGCGATCGTCTCGCCGAGGAGGCGCTGCGTCGCGGCCCGCTTGAGCCGTCTCACCTCGACGAGCTCGGCGCCGCGAACGATCATGACGACAAACCTATGGCCATGCGACAAGGTGTGGGGCTATCGGTACTGGATCGCGGGACGGGTTTTGTCGGAGCCTGCCCGTACGATGTCCGGCGTGATGGACAGACTCGTTGTCAGAGGCGCGCGGGAGCACAACCTCAAGAACGTGTCGCTCGACCTGCCTCGCGACGCGATCATCGTCTTCACCGGCCTGTCCGGTTCCGGCAAGTCGTCCCTCGCGTTCGACACCATCTTCGCGGAGGGGCAGCGACGCTATGTCGAGTCCCTGTCCGCGTACGCACGGCAGTTCATCGGGCAGATGGACAAGCCGGCCGTGGACTTCATCGAGGGCCTTTCCCCCGCGGTGTCCATCGACCAGAAGTCCACGTCGCGCAACCCCCGCTCCACGGTCGGCACGATCACCGAGGTCTACGACTATCTCCGTCTCCTGTTCGC
>JACRAA010000470.1 GCA_016213595.1 Actinomycetota bacterium
GCGCGCTTGTGGATCGTAGGTGTCCTTGTTCTCTGAGGCTCCCGTCGACCTCGGCGACGGTGAGGCTGTTGCGGGCCGCATGTCGCGCAGAGAATGTGGCAATGTCCTCGCCGTGGTAGCAGCGGGTGAGTGTGGGAAGCGGGTGGATATCGGTCACGCGGTGTTAGGCCTCTGGAGGTCGAGGGGCGCCCTTTGAGGCTTCTCGTCGGTGGTGACCCGTCGGGGGGGACGGGCGACGGTCAGGCCGGTCAGCGGGTAGTTGGGTTCGATGCTGTGCAGGATCTCGGGGGTGATGCGTTCGGTGCCGCGGCGGATGGCTCGGTTCGCGGCCTTGCGCAGCAGTGAGCGCAGCGACCCGATGCTGCACTTGGTGACCGCAGCCAGATCTGGTGCCAGCGTCGGCAGGTCGCCGGGTCTCTGGTCGGCGAGCGGGATGAGCTGCTCCATCTTGAGCAGTAGATCCTCCCATTCGGCCCGCAGCTGGGCGCCGCCCCGGCCGGCGGGGTAGCTGAAGCCGCGCATCGTGTAGACGACGTTGCGGCGCAGGAACTGGTCCGCCAGGCCAGGATCGCGCATCAGGTGCGACTGGGGGATGTTGACCCCGGCATAGAGGAACACCGCGGGGACTGACTCTTGGAAGCCCTTCAGGGCGTTGACTGTGTCGCCGCCGTCCTGGGTGTGGCTGCGGACCTTCTGCAGCTCGTCGATCGCCACCAGCGTCGTGCCGTGCGTCTTCAGGTAGTCGCGGACGACCTCGGTGGCGCGGGCGGAGGTGGTCCGGCCAGGCAGTGGTAGGCCCATCCAGGCCGCCAATGACAGCATCAATGCTCTCGGGGTGAGGGTCGCGGGCAGGTTGAAGTAGACGACCGGCAGGAAGTCGGTCGGATCCTCCACACCGGGCGCGGTTGGCCGGCGGGCGCGGGCGTCGCGTTCGTGTTCGCGACAGATCTGCATCAGGGTGCTGGACTTGCCCATGTAGGAGTTCCCGGAGACGACGACGCCACTACGGGAGGTGCCTTGGCCGGGGGCCAGGGTCTCGTCGCGGCTGTCGAGATAATGCTCGAAGATGGCCTTCACATCGGGGGTTCGGATCAGGGTCTCCGCTGAGATCCAGGCCCTCCGCTCGGTGTCGTAGGCGTCCCGCTCGGGCTTCGGCAGCGCATGGAGCTCGGCGAGGCTGAGCGGCCTGGGTTTGGCGGGCTTGTAGTCGACGTGGTCGCGCCACTCTCGGTGGTTGGCGGGTACTTCCACCCGGTGCTCCTTCCTGCTAGTAGACGATGTCGTCGCCGAGATCGACGCCGTGTCCGGTGCTTGTTGGCGGTTCGACCATCGGGTCGTACCAGCCGTCGGGCGGGTCTTCGTCGTCTTCCTGGCTCTCTGGTTGCGATTGGGCGGCGTCGGTGGGGGAGGGGAGTGGCCAGGTGGTGGTGTTCTCATGGTGCTGGTGGCGGACGACGGCCTGTTCCTCGGCGAGGTTCGCCGCTCCGCCTGACTGCATCCGGGCGACTTCTCGGGCCCATTCCGTCTCGAGATCGTCGGTGGCCCGGTCGCCGGCATCGAAGCGTGCCTGGACGGCCTTCTTGGCCGCCATGAGCATGTCGCCGGAGAACGGCGCGAGAAGGTACCGCTGGCCTCGCCACGCTGCAGCGACCCACTGGTCATGGACGGGGTCGTGGACCCAGATCGTGCCCATGTGGTAGGGGTGCCAGCGGACTTGCCAGCGCTCGTGCGGCCCGGTCGTGGTCAGGAACAGCTGCGACAGCTCGGGGGAGGTGTAGCGCAGGCCATGGAGGTTGACCCCGTATAGCTGGGGTTTGCGCCATACGTAGGGGAGCAGGCAGATCCGGTCCGCGTCGTCAAGGGTGCGAGCGATCGTGGGGGCGACGCCGGCGACGGTGGCGTACTTCTCGTTGGGTGTCAGCTTGTGTCCCGGGGCAGCCGGGTCGACTAGTCCGTCGCGGGGGGACTCTTGCCAGACCATGAGGATGAACAGGTCGAGCAGGGTCTGGACTTGGTCGATCGTCAGCAGCTTCTCCCGTGCCGGGTCCTCGCCCCGGTCGGTGATGTTGGAGCCGACATAGCCGGGTAGGTGTTGGCAGAACATGGTGTTCAAGGCGCGGAAGAAGCGTTCGATGTGGGGCTTGTCGCTGCCGGTGCGCGGGTTCGCCTTGGGGATGCTGATTTGGAGGCGCTCGCACGCAGCGGTGAACGTGTTCCCGATGTAGACCTTGCCACGGTCGACGGTAATCGACTCTGGCACGATCAGTGGCTTGTTCGCCAGACGGGGAGCGAGCTCATCGTCGCTTGGGACACGCAGCGCCTCGTCGGGAACCTCATCTGGCTGGGGGAGTGTGGCTCGGGCGTAGGCGAGCCGGTCCGGCCAGCCGGGTTGCTTCACGGTCGGGGTCAAGGCTTGGGCGAGTAGGACGCTGGCGACGTCTACTGACTTGGTGGCGACGGGGCGAAGGATCGCCGCGCAGACCGTGTTGGTGCACACGTCGAGCAGCACCGTGAGGTCGGGACGTCGTGGCTTTCCGTCGGGGCAGATCACCAGCACGTCCAGGGGGGTGGAGTCGATCTCCATGAGTTCGCCGGGCCGCAAGGGGGTCTGGCTGCCCTGATGTCGTCGTGGGCTTGCGGCTTTGGTGCGGCGCAGCGTCGCGTCCCCATAGGTGTGCAGGCCCTCGGACAGGCTGTCGAACACCCGGTACAGGGTCGACAACGAGTAGACGTGCAGCCCGGCGTCGCGTGACTGTTCGCGGACCCGTTGAATGGAGCGGCGGACAGCTCCGGTTGAGCGGAAGGTCTGCGCCGCGATCTCGGCCCGGACCAGCGCCACGACCTCGTCCTCGAGGGAGCCGGTCGGACTGGAAACGCGCTGCTTGCGTTTGTCGACCAGTCCGACGATCCCTTGCTTGCGGAACGAGGACAGGTGCTTGCGCAAGGCGCGTTCTTGCAGGGGTCGGGAAGTCTCGGCGAGCTCGGCGAGCTTAGCCCTCACGCGGTCCTGCAGCGGGTTCGTGAGCGCGTATTCAGGGCGCGGCTCGGGCCTCAGGCCGGTGTCCGGGTCGGGCGGCTGTTGGCCGTGGGCGAGCTCGTGCACGTGCCGGTACAAGAACTTGACCCGGTCGGCTTCGGCAGGGTCAAGGCCATCGAGCACCGCGACATCGGCAATAGCCGTGTCATCGGGGTGGCTGGCGGGCAGGAACGAGTCGTCGGCAAGCAGCGCCGAGAGCGCGAC
>JACRAA010000471.1 GCA_016213595.1 Actinomycetota bacterium
GTCAAGGCCCGCGATCCACATCTTCGCCGGGGAGAAGGTGTGCATCCACGCCACGACGCCGACGCACGCCGGGTCGGAGTTCGCGTCGAGCATCTGCCGGTGGATCGACGCCGCGTCCATCAGGACCGGCTTCCACACCACGTCCACGGGCAGGTCACCCACCTCGACGAGACGGTCCACGATGCCCCGCGACTGCGCCGCGACCTGGTCCAAGGTCTCGGGTCCGTAGAGGGACTGGCTGCCGGTCAGGAACCAGACCTCGGGCTTGGGCGTGGACGTCATGCTCATGTGCGGTTTTCCTCCGTTGGATGGTCGCGCGGGTCAGCGCTGGCCGTAGACGTTCTGGTAGCGGTCGAACAGGGCGTCGACGTGCTGCTGGTCGATGGCGATCGGCTCGCCGAGCTGGCGGGAGATGTGGACCGTGCGAGCGACGTCCTCGCACATCACGGCGGCCTTGACGGCGGCGCGTGCGGTCGGCCCGATGGTGAAGACGCCGTGATTGCGCATGATCACTGCAGGTGAGCGGCTCTCACGCAGCGTCTCGACGATCCCGCGTCCGATCGAGTCGTCGCCGATGATCGCGAACGGACCGACCGGGATCTCCCCGCCGAACTCGTCGGCGCCCATCGTCAGCACGCACGGCACGGCCTCGCCGCGCGCCGCCCACGCGGTGGCGTAGGTCGAGTGGGTGTGCACCACTCCCCCGACGTGCGGCATCTCGCGGTAGACGTAGGCCTGCGCCTCGGTGTCCGACGACGGTGCGTGCTCGCCCTCGACCACGCGGCCCTGGAGGTCGCACACGACCATGTTCTCGGGCGTGAGGTCGTCGTACGCCACTCCGCTGGGCTTGATGACGAGCAGGTCCTGGCCGGGCACGCGCGCCGAGACGTTGCCGGCGGTCCACACGACGAGCTGGTAGCGGGTGAGCTGCTCGTGGAGCGCGCACACCTCGGCGCGGAGGCTGCGGATTGTGTCGGTCACGTCGCTGACGGCGGTCATGTCAGGACACCTCCTGTGCTGAATAGGTTCGGCGCGCGACGGCGTCGCGGCGGATCGCCTTGAGCCGGCGCATCGTCGTGGTCGTCCGGCCGAAGTGGTCGTGGAGCACGAGGTACTGCTCGAAGAGCGCGTCGTAGGCCGCGGCGCGCGCCTCGTCGGGGACGAAGACATGGCGCCGGACCTTGCCCATCTGCTTGGCCGCGGAGGCCACGTCGTCGTACGCCCCAGCCGCGACGGCAGCGTGGATGGCGGAGCCGAGTGCCGGGCCCTGCTCGGAGTCGATGATCGACAGCGGGAGCCGGGTGACGTCGGAGTAGATCTGCATGAGCAGCGCGTTCTTCTGCAGCCCGCCGGCGACGATGAACTCCTCCACCGGCACGCCGCTCTCGCGGAAGGTCTCCACGATCACGCGGGTGCCGAAGGCGGTCGCCTCGAGCAGTGCGCGGTAGACGTCCTCGGCGCGGGTGGCCAGCGTCTGCCCGACGACCAGGCCGGAGAGCTCGTGGTCGACGAGCACCGAACGGTTGCCGGAGTGCCAGTCGAGGGCGACGAGGCCGTGCTCGCCGATCTGCTGGTCGGCCGCGAGGCGGGTCAGGTACTCGTGCACGCCTTCGCCTGCCGCCGCGGCGGCCTCCGCGACGTAGGCCGGGACTCCGTGCTCGACGAACCAGCCGAAGATGTCACCGACACCGCTCTGCCCCGCCTCGTAGCCCCAGAGGCCGGAGATGATGCCGCCGTCGACGACGCCGCACATGCCGGGCACCTCGCGCAGCACCTCGGCGCTCATCACGTGGCAGGTCGAGGTGCCCATGATCGCGACCATCTGGCCGGGGCCGACGGCCTGCGCGGCCGGGGCGGTCACGTGGGCGTCGACGTTGCCGACGGCCACCGCGATGCCCTCTGGCAGGCCGGTCCAGGCGGCGGCCTCGGCGGTCAACGTCCCGGCGCGATCGCCGAGCTGGCCGATGGCGTGCTCGACCTTGTCGGCGACGAAGCCCTCGAAGCCGGCCGACAGGTCACCGAGGAAGCCGGTCGAGGGGTACTCCCCGTCCTGCAGGATCCCCTTGTAGCCGGCGGTGCACGCGTTGCGGACGTATCCCCCGCACAGCTGCCACACGATCCAGTCGGCCGCCTCGACCCAGTGGTCCATCCGGTCGTAGAGCTCGCGGTCGTCCTCGAACAGCTGGAGGCCCTTGGCGAACTCCCACTCCGAGGAGATCAGCCCGCCGTAGCGCGGAAGCCACGACTCCCCGCGGCTGCGACCCAGCTCGTTGATCCGGTCGGCCTGGCCCTGCGCGGCGTGGTGCTTCCACAGCTTCACGTAGGCGTGCGGCCGGTCGGCGAGGCCGTCGACCTCGTTGAGCGGGGTGCCGTCGGCCAGCGTCGGGACCATCGTGCAGGCGGTGAAGTCGGTGGCGATGCCGACGACCCGGGCGGGGTCGATCCCGGCGGCCTCGATCGCGGCGGGCACGGCGACGCGCAGCACCTCTCGGTAGTCGTCCGGCACCTGCA
>JACRAA010000481.1 GCA_016213595.1 Actinomycetota bacterium
AGCGGCCACGCCGGCAGGGTGTCGGTCCAGTAGTCGCGACCCACGAGGACGAGCGGCGGGATCCGGGTGCCTTCCGGTGCGTAGTACGCGGGCGTCGCGGCCTGGAAGACCTCCTGGACAGTGCCGGCGGCTCCCCGCAGGTACAGCACCCCTCCGCCGCAGAGCTGCAGCAGCGTGTCCTCGCGCAGGGCGTTGGAGAAGTACTTCGCGATGGCGGCGGGGAACACGTTGGGCGGCTCGTGCCCGTAGAACCAGGTGGGGATCCCGTACCCGCCCCCCTCCGGGTAGCGCGCGCACACCTCGAGGGCCACCCGAGCCCAGGCGTCGACGCTCGGCGCGAAGCCTGGCACCCCCCCGAGCCTGGCGAGCACCTCGTCGAGGTCCTCCGGTGCCGAAGCCATCCTCGCACCGAGGTTCACGGCCTCCATGGCGCCCGGCCCGCCGCCGGTCAGGACGGTCATCCCGGCCTGCGTCACGGCGAGACCCAACCGTGCCGCGTCCGCGTACGTCTCGCTGCCGCGGACGATGTCATGGCCTCCCATGACCCCGACGACCCGTCCTCGGGCGACACGCCGCATCGCGTCCTCCAGCGCGTCGCTGATCGAGTGGTCGTGGAGGCTCATCGCCAGGGTCGCGCTCACATCCGGGGGAGTGCCCTGCTTGAGGCGCCAGGCATTGCTCTGCGCGTCGGGGGACTCGGTGTACGCGCCCCCGTCGGCCACCGTCCCGTACAGGTCCGCGGCCGTGTACAGGCGGGCACGGTAGGGGTCGAACGGGAGCCCTTCGAGGCTTGGGAACACCAGCGCTCCCCGGTTGCGCAGGACGTCCTCAACACGCAGGTCCAGCCTGCAGCCGAGGAAGATCGCCCCTCGCGGCTCCGCGCTGAGCAGGGCCTCGGAGCGTTCACGCAGGTCCACGTCCTGGATGAACCACCCAGCCATCACCCTGCTGCGCGACCGCAGCCTGTCGAACTGCTCGAGGGACTCGACCTCCACGCTGCCGACCGTCTGTGTCACCCCTCCACTGTGGCGCATGGCCGAAGAGGTGCCACCGACGGCACGCGGAGTGTGTATGCGGGAGTGTGCATGCGCTCGCGACCCTTCGCCCGGAGCGGCGATAGCGTGGCATGGTGCGCGAAGTCGTCCTGCTCGGTGCCACCGGGTCCATCGGAACCCAGACCCTCGACGTCGTCTCCCGTCACCGGGACAGGTTCAGGGTCAAGGCCCTGTCCGCGGGCGGGAGCCGGGTGGACCTGCTCGCCGAGCAGGTGCGCGAGTTCTCCCCGGAGTTCGTCGCGCTGCCGACGGCCGCGGCGGCGGACGCCCTGCGTGCCGCGCTCGGTACGGACCGGCCCTCGATCCGGGTCGGTCCCGAGGCCTCGACCGAGCTCGCCGGGCTCGACTGCGACGTCGTCCTCAACGCGATCACGGGAGCTGCCGGACTGCGGCCCACGCTCGAGACCCTGGCCCGTGGCACCACACTGGCGCTCGCGAACAAGGAGTCGCTCGTCATCGGCGGCCGGCTCGTCACGTCCGCCGCCGCACCCGGACAGCTCGTCGCCGTCGACTCCGAGCACTCCGCGTTCGCACAGGCACTGCGGGCGGGGCGCGCCGAGGAGGTCCGCCGGCTCATCCTCACGGCCTCCGGCGGACCCTTCCGGGGCCGTACCGTCGACCAGCTCCGCGACGTCACCGTGGACCAGGCCCTGGCCCATCCCAACTGGTCGATGGGCCGCGTCATCACGATCAACTCCTCGACCCTGGTCAACAAGGGACTCGAACTGCTCGAGGCACACCTCCTGTACGACGTCGCCCTTGAGGACATCACGGTCGTCGTCCACCCGCAGTCCGTGGTGCACTCCATGGTCGAGTACGTCGACGGTTCGACGATCGCCCAGTGCTCCCCGCCGGACATGCGCCTTCCCATCGGGCTCGCACTCGCCTGGCCCGAGCGCCTCCCCGACGTCGCCGCGCCGTGCTCATGGGCGGAGCGGACCTCGTGGACCTTCGAGCCGCTCGACGACGAGACGTTCCCGGCAGTGTCGCTGGCACGGACGGCGGGAGCGGCCGCCGGCACCGCCCCGGCCGTCTACAACGCGGCGAACGAGGCGGCGGTCGACGCGTTCTGCGAGCACCGGATCGGCTTCCTCGACATCACAGCGACCGTCCGCAGGGTGCTCGAGGAGCACCTGGCTGCCGGCGCCGACGTACCATCGGAAGCAGGAGCAGCCTGGGTCGCCGACGCGCAGCTGAGCATCGAGGCCGTCCTGGCCGCTGACTCGTGGGGTCGGCGTCGCGCCGAAGCGCTCACGCGGAAGGACCCATGAGGAAGGAGATGACGTGACAGCCGTCTGGGCAGTCCTCACGGGGCTCGGCTTCTTCGCGCTCATCATGGCGTCGATCGCCCTCCACGAGGTCGGCCACCTGGTCCCGGCGAAGCTGTTCGGCGTCAAGGTCCCCCTGTACTTCGTGGGCTTCGGCAAGCGGATCTGGTCGTTCCGCCGCGGCGAGACCGAGTACGGCATCAAGTGGATCCTGCTGGGCGGCTACGTCCGGCTGGTCGGGATGTACCCGCCGGGCCGCCCCGGCCGAACGGGACGTCTCGCCGAGCTCGCCGACAGTGCACGGGAGGCCGAGCGGGACGACATCACCGAGACCGACGTGCGGACCGGCCGGCTCTTCTACCAGAAGCCGACCTGGCAGAAGCTCATCATCATGGCGGGCGGCCCGCTCATGAACATCGTGCTCGCCTTCTTCATCTTCCTCGGCATCAACCTCACGTTCGGGCAACTTCAGCAGACGCTCTCCATAGCCTCCGTCGCCGACTGTCTCGACCCGGCACCGGCCGCCTGTGTCGCCCCTCCCGCCAAGCAGGCAGGTCTCCAGCCGGGCGACACCATCGTCGCGCTCAACGGCGCCGGCGTGTCGACGTGGCGCCAGCTCGTGACGCTGGTCCGGTCCCAGGGCACGGGCGAGCTCGCGTTCACGGTCGAGCGTCCCGGGCAGGGACGCGTCACGCTGCCGGCCGTGCACGGCGTCCTGCGCCAGGTCGTCGACCTCAACGACCCCTCCATGTCCGTGACCGCCGGGTTCGCCGGCATGTCGAGCGACATCACCACCGTCCGCGTCGGGCCGGTGGGCACCCTCCAGGACATGTGGAAGCTGACCACCCAGAGCGTCTCGGCGCTCGGCACGTTCCCGCAGAAGGTGGTCGCCACGGGGGTGGACCTCGTCACCGGCAAGCCCAGGGACGCGGCGGGTCCGCTCAGCGTCGTCGGGGCATCCGTCGCGGCCAGCGAGATCGCGACGACCGACCGCCTGACGCTGGGCAGCAGGATCGCCTCGTACTTCTCGCTCCTGGGCTCGGTGAACCTGTTCGTCGCCATCCTCAACCTCATCCCGCTGCTCCCGTTCGACGGCGGGCACATCGCGGGCGCACTGTGGGAAGCACTGCGGCGCGCGCTGGCCAGGCTCTTCCACCGTCCCGACCCCGGCTTCTTCGATACCGCCCGTCTCTTGCCCGTGGCGTATGTTGTAGGCGCCTTCCTCGTGATCGCCGGCGCGATCCTCGTCGTCGCCGACATCGTGAGCCCCATCCGCATCTTCTGACCGAATGTCCTGACCGAGGAGCCCACTCCGTGCCCGTGACCCTGGGGATGCCCAAGCCTCCCGTACCCGTGCTCGCGAAGCGGCACCCCACCCGGCAGATCAAGGTCGGCAAGGTGCTCGTCGGCGGCGACGCGCCCATCTCCGTCCAGTCCATGACGACGACCAAGACCACGGACATCAACGCGACTCTGCAGCAGATCGCCGAGCTCACCGCGGCCGGCTGCGACATCGTCCGTGTGGCCGTGCCCAGCCAGGACGACGCCGAGGCGTTGCCGATCATCGCGAAGAAGTCGCAGATCCCCGTGATCGCCGACATCCACTTCCAGCCGAAGTACGTGTTCGCGGCGATCGACGCGGGCTGTGCGGCGGTTCGGGTGAACCCGGGCAACATCAAGGCCTTCGACGACAAGGTGGGCGAGATCGCCCGCTACGCCAGCGACGCGGGAGTCTCGCTGCGGATCGGCGTCAACGCCGGCTCCCTCGACAAGCGGATCATGGACAAGTACGGCTCCGCGACGCCGGAGGCGCTCGTCGAGTCGGCCCTGTGGGAGGCGTCGCTGTTCGAGGAGCACGGCTTCCGGGACTTCAAGATCTCCGTCAAGCACCACGACCCGGTCGTCATGGTCAGGGCGTACGAGCTGCTCAGCCAGGCCTGCGACTACCCGCTGCACCTCGGCGTCACCGAGGCCGGTCCCGCCTTCCAGGGCACGATCAAGTCGGCGACGGCCTTCGGCGCCCTGCTGAGCCAGGGCATCGGTGACACGATCCGCGTCTCGCTGTCCGCCCCTCCGGTCGAGGAGGTCAAGGTCGGCATCAAGATCCTCGAGTCGCTCAACCTCCGGCCCCGCCACCTCGAGATCGTCTCGTGCCCGTCCTGCGGGCGTGCCCAGGTCGACGTGTACACGCTCGCCGACGAGGTGACCGCGGGGCTGGCCGGGATGACCGTACCGCTCCGGGTCGCGGTCATGGGATGCGTCGTGAACGGCCCGGGCGAGGCCCGCGAGGCCGACCTCGGTGTCGCCTCCGGCAACGGCAAGGGGCAGATCTTCGTCCGCGGGGAGGTCGTGCGGACCGTCCCCGAGGACCAGATCGTCGAGAACCTCATCGCCGAGGCCCAGCGTCTCGCCGAGGAGATGGGCGAGACGTCGGGGGCGCCGATCGTCACGGTGGGCTGAATGCCCGCGCATGTCCGGACGCTCACCAACGCGGACCTGCCGGCCGTCACCGATCTGCTCGCCAGGCGGCCCTTCGAGAACGTCTTCGTCGCGTCCCGCATCCGTACCGGCGGGCTCGAGGCCTTCATGCTCGGCTGCGACGTCTGGGGCTACGAGGAGGACGGGGAGCTCGTCTCCATCCTCCACAACGGCGCCAACATGGTGCCGGTCAACGGCACGTCGGACGCGCTCGACGCGTACGTGGCACGCATCGGCCCGATCCGTACCTGCGCCTCGATCCTCGGCGTCGCCGGGGAGGCGCTGAGCCTGTACGACAAGCTGTGCCAAAGGTGGCCCGGTGCCTGGCAGCGCCCGCGCGAGATCCGCTCGTGCCAGCCCCTCATGGTCATCTCCCGAGGGCCGGTCGTGCCCTCGGACCCTCGGGTGCGCAGGATCGGTCCGGCCGACGCGGAGAGCTACTTCGAGGCCGCCGTCTCCATGTACACCGAGGAGGTCGGCGTGTCCCCGCTCGACGGGACGAACGGCTACCGGTGGTACGTCGACCGGCTGCTCGAGACCGGCTGCGCGATGGGCATCGTCGAGGACGGCCGGGTCATCTTCAAGACCGACGTCGGGTCGTACACCGCGAGCACCTGCCAGGTCGCGGGCGTGTGGCTGCGACCCGAGCTCCGGGGCCGTGGGCGGTCCGTCCCGGCGATGGCCGGGGTCGTCGACCTGTGCCGCGAGCAGTGGCAGAACGTGACGCTGTACGTCAACGACTACAACACCCCGGCCCGTGCGCTGTACCGCCGCGTCGGGTTCGACGAGGTCGGCGCGATGGCGACCGTCCTGTACTGAGGCTGGACCGCCTCGGTCACCGGTGCGGTCGCTAGGCTGCGCAGGCAGATCCGTTTCCGCCTGACCAGGAGTGTCCGTGGCCGTCCAGAAGATGTCCGAGCTGTTCGTCCGCACCTTGCGTGAGGACCCGGCCGACGCCGAGGTGCCGAGCCACCGCTGGCTCGTGCGCGCCGGCTACATCCGGCGTGCGGCCCCTGGCATCTACTCCTGGCTGCCGCTGGGCCTGAAGGTGCTCGCGAAGGTCGAGCAGATCGTGCGCGAGGAGATGGTCGCGATCGGGGGCCAGGAGGTGCGGTTCCCGGCGCTGCTGCCCAGGGAGCCGTACGAGACGACCCACCGGTGGACCGAGTACGGCCCGAACCTGTTCCGGCTCAAGGACCGCAAGGGCGGCGACTACCTGCTCGGGCCGACGCACGAGGAGATGTTCACGCTGCTCGTCAAGGACCTGTACAGCTCGTACAAGGACCTGCCCCTGACGTTGTTCCAGATCCAGACCAAGTACCGCGACGAGGCCCGGCCCCGCGCGGGCATGCTCCGCGGCCGCGAGTTCATCATGAAGGACTCGTACACGTTCGACATGGACGCCGAGGGCCTGCAGCGCTCGTACGAGACCCACCGCGGCGCGTGCGTCAGGGTCATGGAGCGCCTCGGCCTCGACTACGTCATCGTCAAGGCCATGTCGGGCGCGATGGGCGGCTCCG
>JACRAA010000482.1 GCA_016213595.1 Actinomycetota bacterium
CAGGCCGATGAGAAGCAGACGAAGGTCAAGGCGACCTGGGTCGGTACGGAGTCGCAGGAGATCATCTCCCGTCTCAACGCCCGTGTTCAGGCGGGGACCCTCGAGTCGTGGAAGGGCGTGAACCCCAACCTCGGCTTCTGGGGCAGCCTGGTCGGCACCCTCGTGCCGTTCCTCATCATCGGCGTGATCTTCTACTTCCTCATCAACTCGCTCCAGGGCGGCGGCTCCCGCGTCATGCAGTTCGGCAAGTCCAAGGCCAAGGTCGCCACCAAGGACACGCCGAAGACCACGTTCGCCGACGTCGCGGGCGTCGATGAGGCCATCGAGGAGCTCCAGGAGATCAAGGAGTTCCTCGCCGAGCCCGCGAAGTTCCGGGCGGTCGGCGCGAAGATCCCCAAGGGCGTGCTGCTGTACGGCCAGCCCGGAACCGGCAAGACCCTGCTGGCACGTGCGGTGGCCGGCGAGGCGGGCGTGCCCTTCTTCTCCATCTCCGGCTCGGACTTCGTGGAGATGTTCGTCGGCGTCGGCGCCTCCCGCGTCCGTGACCTGTTCGAGCAGGCCAAGGAAGCCGCCCCCGCGATCGTGTTCATCGACGAGATCGACGCCGTCGGGCGTCACCGCGGAGCCGGCATGGGCGGTGGCCACGACGAGCGGGAGCAGACGCTGAACCAGCTCCTCGTCGAGATGGACGGCTTCGACGTACGCGGCGGGGTCATCCTCATCGCCGCGACGAACCGCCCCGACGTGCTCGACCCCGCACTGCTGCGCCCCGGCCGCTTCGACCGGCAGATCCCCGTGGACGCCCCCGACCTCAACGGGCGCCTGAGGATCCTCCAGGTCCACGCGCAGGGCAAGCCCATGGCGCCGGGCGCCGACCTCGCCAGCGTCGCCCGCCGGACACCCGGCTTCACCGGAGCGGACCTCGCCAACGTCCTCAACGAGGCAGCGCTGCTCACCGCGCGCATCAACAAGACGCAGATCGACAGCTTCGCGCTCGACGAGGCCATCGACCGCGTCATCGCCGGACCCCAGCGTCGTACGCGCCTCATGAGTCCGCAGGAGGTGCTGATCACCGCCTACCACGAGAGCGGTCACGCGATGGTCGCCGCCGCGATGCCCGGCACCGACCCCGTGCAGAAGGTGACGATCCTGCCGCGCGGCAAGGCACTGGGCTACACGATGGTGCTCCCGGACCAGGACAAGTACAGCCAGACGCGGGGGGAGCTGCTGGACCAGCTCGCGTACATGCTGGGCGGCCGGGCCGCCGAGGAGCTCGTCTTCCACGACCCCACGACGGGGGCCAGCAACGACATCGAGAAGGCGACGAAGGTCGCGCGTGCCATGGTGACGCAGTACGGCATGACGGAGCGGCTCGGCGCGGTCCAGCTCGGCTCGGACGACCGCGAGCCGTTCGTCGGGATGGAGATGGGACAGCCGCGCGCCTACTCGGAGAGGACCGCCGCCATCATCGACGAGGAGGTGTCCCTCCTCATCGCCACCGCCCATCAGGAGGCGTTCGACGTCCTCGTCGAGAACCGCGAGGTGCTGGACGAGCTGGTCCGCCAGCTGCTCGACAAGGAGACCCTCGACAAGGAGCAGGTCGCCGCAGTCTTCGTCCCCCTGAAGCGCCACGAGAAGCGGCCCGCGTGGACCGGATCCGAGACCCGCCGCCCCTCGGAGATCCCGCCCGTCAACCCGCCCGTACGACCGGAGCCCGAGCTGGAGCCCGTACCGGCTGGAGGCGTCCCGCTGCCGCCAGGGCACACGCCACCCACGGAGCCGTGGACCGACAGCACGCCGACCAGCGGCTGGGCGCCGCCGACGTGGAACCCGGGCCAGGGCAACGACCACCCGTTCGAGCAGAACTGACATGGACGGCGCTGGCCGTGGTCTCCTGAGGCCGGTTGGGCCCGGAGGCTTCGATCTTCCACGGATCGAGGCCGCGGTCCGCGAGATCCTCATCGCGATCGGTGAGGACCCGGAGCGCGACGGTCTTCGCGGTACGCCAGAGCGCGTCGCCAGGGCGTACCTGGAGGTCTTCTCGGGACTTCACACCGACCCGGCTGAGCACCTGGCCACGACGTTCGAGATCGGCCACGACGAGCTCGTCCTCGTCCGCGAGATCGAGGTCATCTCCACGTGTGAGCACCACCTCGTCCCGTTCATGGGGGTCGCCCACGTCGGGTACATCCCGCGTGAGGGTCGAGGAGTCGTCGGCTTGTCGAAGCTGGCGCGCGTCGTGGACGGCTTCGCCCGCCGGCCCCAGGTGCAGGAGCGGCTGACGTCCCAGATCGCCGACGCCCTGGACGAGAGGCTCGACCCCCGCGGCGTCATCGTCGTGCTCGAGTGCGAGCACCTCTGCATGACGATCCGCGGTGCCCAGAAGCCCAACGCCCGTACCGTGACGACCGCTGTCCGGGGGGAGCTCCGGGAGAGGGCGGCACGTGCCGAGGCCATGTCTCTCATCCAGGGCCAGCGGTGACGGCAGGCACGGCACTGCTGACGCCCGGCCCGACCCGGGTCGTCGGCATCCTCAACGTGACGCCGGACTCGTTCTCTGACGGGGGCCGGTACACAGAGGTGGACGTGGCCGTCGAGCACGGGCTGAAGCTCGCGGCCGAAGGGGCCGACCTGGTCGACGTGGGCGGGGAGTCGACCCGTCCGTCCGCGAACCGCGTCGACTCCGAGACTGAGCTCGCCCGTGTCCTGCCCGTCGTGAGCAGGCTCGCTGAGCGCGGGGTGGCGGTCTCGGTCGACACGATGCGCTCCGATGTCGCGAGCCGCTGCGTCGAGGCGGGCGCAGTCCTCGTCAACGACGTCTCCGGCGGGCTCGCA
>JACRAA010000025.1 GCA_016213595.1 Actinomycetota bacterium
ACGATCTCGTCCTTTTCGACATCGAAAGTGATGTCCAGCCGGGCGTAGCTCTGCCAGTACTTGCCGCCGATGAGGATCTGCACGCCGGCAACTTGCCGGCTGACGAACTCGTTGCAGTGCCCACCCGTGAGAAGATGGACGCCCAGCTCGCGCGGTCGCTCAAGATCGCGTGGATCAACTGGGAGCGGGCGCTGCTCTACGGCCGCAAGGTCGCGCCCTCCTCGGGCGTCGCCTCGGCGATGGACGGCATCCTCGTCCGGATCACCACGAACGCCTACGCCAAGTCGGGCGCGTATCTGACCGAGGATTTCGTCCTCCAGATGCTCCAGGACTCCTGGGCGGCTGGCGGGTCGATCGACACCCTCGCGCTGGGCGCGTTCCAGAAGCGCCAGGCCAACAAGTTCCTCGACAGCCAGCGGATGACGACCCGCACCGATCGGATCGCGGGCTCGGTCATCGACACCTACACGTCCGACTTCGGGACGTGCGACATCGTGCTCGACCGGAACATGCCGACCGACACGGTGCTCGGCATCGAGAAGAGCCGGATCGGCTTCGGTCCCCTCACGGACCACGCCCTCCGCGCCGCGCCGGTCGAGACCTCGACCGGGACCAAGAAGGCCATGCAGATCCTGGGCCAGTACACGTCCGAGACCCGGAACGAGAACGCCCACGGCAAGATCACCGGCCTCGCCACCTCGTAGTCCTGAGCGGGGAGCCTACCCTCCCCGTCTCCCCTGACAGGAGACGCTCATGCCACGCCTCTCGCCCTACGGGTTCGCCCGGACGGTCCTCAACATCGCCATCCCCGGCGTCGGGTTCCTCGTCTCGACCTCGCAGGTCAGCGCCATCCTCTCCAAGACGCTCGGCTTCGCCTGCGTGCTGGAGAAGATGGAGGTCGTGACCACCGCGGTCGGCACGGGAGCCGGCGCCAGCCGCGTCCTCAACGTCCGCAAGGGCTCTGCGACCGGGACGGTCGTGGCCACCGCCACGCTCGCCCTTGCGACGCAGGGGACGCTTGGGACGGTCAACGTCGGCACGCTCACCACGGCGAACGCTGCCAACAAGTTCAGCGACACCGACACCCTGACCGTCGAGTTCGCCTCGGGCGGCACGACGTTCACCGCCGGCGGTGTCGAGCTCGTCCTGACCTTCCGGCATCAGCTCGCGAAGGAAGCCTAGTCAACGGGTGGCCGCCGCCAGTCGGGTAGGCGCGGCGGCGGCCATCACCCCCTACCGGGAAGGAGCGCGCAACGTGATCACCCTCTACTGCCAGGAAACCCCCGAACTGAAACTCGGCCCTGGCTCCCCGACCGATCCCTCCACGATCGTCTTTCGCCTCGGGTTCGCCGAGATCGCGGAGTTGACCCCCGACATCGCCCGCTGGATCACGCACCCGGGCACGCCCCACATCGAGATCCTCGAGGGGTCCGAAGGGCGAGTCGCCGAGACGACGCCCGACGCCTGGGTCTGCCCCGCCTGCGCCAAGGCGTTCGGGACGGAGAAGCAGGGCAGGATGCACCTCTTGAGCCACCGGCCCAAGGAATAGGCCATGGCGACCACCCTCGCCAACCTGCGGGCGAAGTTGAACGGCGAGATCGGCGTCACGACCGACTCCGAGACGACGCCGTTCAGCCTTGCCACTCGCAACAATGCCATCGCCGACGGCTACGCGGCGCTCTGGCGGGCGGGCGTTTGGAAACCGGTCCAGTCGGACATCGCCACGGTCACGGACCAGTCGTTCTACACGACCACGATGCGGACCCTGCGGACGATCGACCTGCTGGACTCCTCCTCGCACGTCATCGGCCACCCCAAGGGCCGGATCGAGCCTGACGGCGCGGGCGGCTACAAGCTCGTCCTGACCATGCCGATCAGCACCGGCTCGACGATGCGCGTCTACGGGTTCACGGCCTACGTCTCGACGTTCGCCTCCGACTCGGCGTCCGATGACCTCGACGCCGAGTACAACCGGATACCGGTCCTCAAGGCCAAGGCGATCGTCTACCGCAGCGTGCTGGGCCTCTACGCCCGCTACGGCAGCCGTCAGGTCGCGGCGCCGGTGATGAACGCCACGGTCGAGCAGATCCTCGGCATCGTGGCGGCCGCCGAGCGTGAGTTCGATAGCGAGACGAAGGCTCTGGCGGCGATGCGGGATCGGAGCATGCAGCCCAAGAGCGGGCGCCCGATCTGATGCTCCGCTACCCGGCGACGTTCGGCCACAACAGCTTCGCGTTCAACGAGCACCTCGACTCCGCCGGAGCCATCCTCCTCGCGAACGTTCACTCGACGGTCACGATCGACGAGCGCGAGGTCAACACCGGGTACCGGGACCTGCGCGATCCGTACCACCTGACCACCGGCGGCGCGCTCGGGCGTTCCCACAAGAACTTCACGAGCATCCGGCTCGGCGGACGGATCGAGGCACCCGACGCCACGCAGCCCGCCTCGCTCAGCGACAGGGAGCGGGCGCTCCTCGCGGCCTTCGACCCCGCGCTGTGCTACCGCGACTCGCCGACCACCGAGGGCGCCTACGCCTTCGACTTCACCGAGCAGACGACCGACACGACGACGTATCCCACCGGGCTCATCGCCCTGCGCTACTACTGCCGGCCGGCCGAGAAGCCGCGCATCCGGGAGTCGATCGCCGAGGGGGGGTCCAAGCCCTACGCCCTCTCGCTCATCGCGGGCGACCCGCGGGCCTACGAGCAGACGGAGACGACCCTCAGCCTCACCCCTGCGGCAGCGTCGGGCAACGTCGTCAACCGGGGCACGGTGCCCTCGGCGCTGCGGGCCACGATCACGATGGCCGGGGCGGGCAACGCGGCGTTCACGATCACCCGGGCGGGGGTCGCGTTCATCCTCAACCTCAGCGGCATGGTCGCCAGCGATGTCGTGGTCGTCACCTTCGAGACGTGCGGCCCCTATGGCGAGGGCAAGATCATCACGAAGAACGGGACGCGGGCGTTCAGCCTCAAGACCAGCTCGCCCTCGACCTGGCTGGACGT
>JACRAA010000479.1 GCA_016213595.1 Actinomycetota bacterium
CAGGTCGGTGCCTACCAGGTCGACGCTGCCTACTCCGGCGACGCCAGCTACCTGACCGCCACGACGACCACGACGTACGACGTGACCGCCGCGCCGACGACGTTCACCGCGACCGAGATGCCGGACCCCGCCACCTACGGACAGGCGGTCACCATCACCGAGACGGGGCTGCCCGCGACCGCCACCGGGACCATCACCTACACCAGCCACGCCACCGGCGCCACCTTGTGCACCGCCACGCTCCCGGACCCCACGTGCGTCACGGACGGGACCCAGGGCGGGGGACTCGTCGTCGTCGACGGCGCCTACTCCGGGGACGCCAGCTACGCCCCGTCCACGTCGTCCAGCCAATACACCGTCACCCCGGCCGGGACCGCGCTGCAGGCATCGGCGAGCCCGGCCAGCGGCCCGCACGGCACCGCCGGCACCTTGACGCAGACCAACCTGCCAGGCAACACGACCGGGACGGTCAGCTTCACCGACGCGAGCGGCGCGCCGCTGTGCACCATCACATTGCCCGCTGCTTCCTGCGACACGAACGGGACACAGCCAGCCGGTGGATACAGCGTCACCGCCCAGTACTCCGGCGACGACAACTACCAGGGATCCACCGCGAACACCCAGTTCGAGGTCACTCCCGCCACGTTCACGCCGAGCGTGACCATCACCCCCAACCCCACCGACTACGCGACCCCTGTCACGTTCGGCTCGACCGGGGTTCCCGCCGACGCGACCAGCACGATCGACTACACGGTGGACGGGGCGATCTTGTGCACCGCAACCTTGCCCACCACGTCGTGCGCCACGGACGGAACCCAGGCCCCCGGCGGTTACAGCGTCGTCGCGAACTACAACGGTGACAACAACTACACGGCTTTCACGTCCGCTGGGACCGCGTATACGGTCAACAAGGCGCCCGCCGCGTTCACCGCAGCCGCGGCCACCAACCCCGCCGACTACGCCACCGCCGTAGACCTCATCGACCATGGCCTACCCTCCGGGGACGGGTCGGGCCCTGCCGCGAGCGGGACCATCACGTACACGGACACGACCACCGGGTTGACCCTGTGCACGACCACTCTGCCTGCCACGACCTGCTCGACCGACGGCACCCAGCCCTCGGGCACGCAGGACGTGACCGCCGCCTACAGTGGGGACGCCTTCTACGCCGCATCGGAGGCTGCGTTCTCCTACACGGTGAAGCTCGCGACGACGATGGGAGTCTCCGTCACGCCGTCCCCCGCGACCCAGTACCAGGCGATCGTCCTGCAGGCCGCCGGTCTGCCCACGGATGCCACGGGGACGGTCACCTTCGGGTACTCCCTGGTCGGCGGACAATGGGGGGAGGTCTTCTGCACCGCCCCGGTGGCGAGCATGAGGTGCTCGGCGACCGCCCCCACCCAGGCCGGGACCTACAGGGTCACTGGGATCTACTCCGGTGACGCCAAGTACTCATCGGTGTCCACGACGACGACCCTGATCGTCGCATCAGGCACCGCGGCCGTGCCGGCCAGCCCGGCCAGCGACGCGAAGCCGACAATTGCGACCCTGGCCTCCACTGGGGGCGACGTGACCCCGGGCATCCTCGGGCTCATCCTGCTCACAGCCGGCGCCGTCCTCCTGTGGGCCGACCGCCGGCGCCAAGGGGGACGCACCATGTGATCGCGCGCGTCCGGCCGCTCGACATTGCCGAGCTGAAGGCTGACCTGGTGCACGTGCCTGCGACCGGGAACCGACCCTCGTAACGCAGAAGGGATCCAACGGCCCCTGCCGCCCGACAAGGGCGCCAGGGGCCGCGGGGCCACCTAATCGCCAGACTTCGTCGGGCGGTGCCGCGGGGTCGTGACATGACCTGAGACGTGGCTCTTCTAACTCTTCCGTGGGTCATGTCCGGCCGGGAAGGCCCTGACGATTCGCGGCATGGACCTGGCAGCGGCACCGGGCTGGCTGCCGCCACGGCCATGGCCGCCGCCCTGAAGACGGGCGACTTCTCGCTTGAGGGACTGAGCGGGTACCGCGCCGAGCTCGACCGGTCTTTCGTCGGCGCTGACTGAAGACCTATGCCGAGGCACCCGCGTTCCTGGCACGGGAGAGCTTCTGGTACGTATCGGTCCCGCCCGGTATACGGCGAGGCGGCGGACGGCACCATCACTGTGAACTACGCGGCCTGCCTCGAATGCGGGACCTGCAGGGCCGTGGCCGCGCCCGGCGCGCTCACCTGGCACTATCCCCGCGGCGGCTTCGGCATCGCCTACCGGGAAGGCTGACTCTCGCCCCCGACACGTGTCGGGATGGCTGTACGGCTGGAGCCAACGACCGAGCTCCCGCGGGACGTGGGCGACCTCGGCGTTGGGTCGTACGCGCGTCGCCGCGTCCTGGGTCGTTGGGCGGACGTGTCGCAGCAGCCTCGCAGCCCGAGGCCAGGAGCCCGCGTCACCGACCGGCCACGCTCGGCTCGCGCGGAGCCTATTGCTCCGTTGGCAAACGCGCCGTAGCCTGAGTCCGGGGATAATATCGGGCTGCTCACAAATGGGCAACGGAATTGAGACAGCGTGAAACTCTGGCTGGGCGCGTTCGCATTTGTTGTATTCGGGGTCGTCCTGATTCTGGTGAGCCTCCCTCAGCAGCTGTACGTCCTTATGCTGGTGGGAGCCGTGTGCGTTCTTGGGGGACCTGTCGGTGCCCTCGCGATCGGATTTCTCAAGGCGTTGCCCGGTGGTCCTCCACCACAACACCTGAATGTCCCCACACCCCAGCGGCCCACGCGGTGCGGCTTCGCCGGCACAGTCCGCAACGTAGGTTCTGGGCACCCCGGGTACCCCGCGTACCGGGGGGTGTGTGACTGCGGCCAATTCGAGGGCAGCGTCCGCACGTCCCACGCGCAGGCCCTTCAGGATCTGTCCGTCCACAGTTACGGCGCCGCGTAAAGACCGCCGCAGCGACCGTCGCGTCGGCATCTGTGAACCGCTCTGGGGCTGGTGGAGCTCACTCCTACTGGCGAACGCAGGGCTGGTACGTGCAGACCGGCCACTTGGACGGTGCCCAGGCGGCGCTCGAGCCGGGCCGGAGGAGTACCAGGTCGGCTACAGCAAAGGCCGCCATCCGCGGCTGAGGACGACACCGGGTTCTCGAGACAAGAGGGACCACCATGGAGCAGATCGACGTCGACGTTCTGGTCATCGGCTGGGGCAAAGGCGGCAAGACCCTCGCAGGGGCGCTCGGCCGGGCTGGCCGCCGAGTCGCGATCGTCGAACGATCGCGCCAGATGTACGGCGGCGGGTGCATCAACATCGCGTGTGTGCCGACCAAGGCTCTGGTCCACAGTGCCGAGACCCGGCGCGCCACCGACGACCCCCAGCCGTGGTTCGAGCACGCCGTGGCCCGTCGGGACGCCCTGACGGACAAGCTTCGCGCCCGCAACCACGGCATGCTCGCCGAAGTCGACACCGTGACCATCATCGATGGCGAGGCGCGGTTCACCGGCCCGCGCGAGGTGGAGGTGACAGCCGGCAGTGATCGCCTCACCGTGCGTGCCGAGACCGTCGTCATCAACACGGGCACCGTGCCGCGCCGCCCCGACCTGCCAGGCGCATCCGGTCCTGGGGTGTACGACTCTGAAAGCCTTCAGCACGTGCATCCGCTGCCGCAACGGCGGGTGGTCGTCGGCGCGGGATACGTCGGACTCGAGTTCGCAGGGATGTTCGCGCACTTCGGTGCGCAGGTGACCGTCGTCGAGCGCGGCGACCGGATCCTTCGCCACGAGGACCCAGATGTGGCCGCCGCGGAGCAGGCCTTGCTGACGGAGTCCGGAGTCGGGTTCCTCCTCGGAGGGCACACCGAACGCATCGACGAGACCTCGGGCGCGGCCATCGTCACAGTCTCGACCGCAGAGGAAACCCGCACCTTGTCGGCCGACGCGGTGCTGCTCGCCACCGGACGCCGACCCACCACCGCTGCACTGCCCTCGGCAGTCAGTCCCCGCTGGTCTGGGCTTGTCCGCTGCCGGGGTCGAGGTCGACGACCGCGGGTTCATCGTCGTCGACGATCACCTGCGCACGTCCGTGCCCGGCGTCTTCGCTGTCGGCGACGTCAACGGCGGCCCGCAGTTCACCTACATCTCCCTCGACGACCACCGCATCGTGCTGGATCAGCTCACGGGCGAGGGCACGCGGACCACGACCGATCGGGAGGCTGTGCCGACGACGATGTTCCTGACCCCGCCACTGGCCCGTGTCGGGATCACGGAGACCGAGGCACGAGCCGAGGGACGTCCGGTGCTGGTCGCCACGAAGAACATCGCCGACATCGCGGCGATGCCGCGGCCCAAGATCCTCGGTGATACCCATGGCCTCATCAAGGTCCTCGTCGACCCCGCCACCGACCTCGTCCTCGGCGCGACAGTCTTCTCGGTGGACTCCCAGGAGGTCATCAACCTGATCGCCCTCGCGATGCGCGCCGGAGTCACGGCGAGCACCCTGCGCGACGGGATCTGGACGCATCCCTCGAGCACCGAAGCGCTCAACGAGGTGCTGGCAGGACTGCACCCTTCCGAATGACCGGTCGAGAACGTCGGGGGCGCGCCACTAGCCTGCAACATGATTGAAGCGTCAACCACGTGGGGTACTGTGAGAGCGAAGGAGAACGTGATGTCCCGCCGCCCACAGCCCAAGTGCCCGATTCGTGCCGGAGAGCCGTGCTCCCTGTGCTTCCCGGGAGCCGATGGTCCTCAGAACTGTGGCCTGGTCTACCTCGTCCAGTCGGACCCGCACATGCGTGAGCAGTGGGCTGCCAGGCGTGCCGAGCGCCATGCAGCGCCCGCAGCCTGAGCAGCCGCTCGCCGGCCCTTCGGGATGTTTCCGTCGAAGACATCGGCCGCACATGCCGACTCTCTCTGTGAGCCACTGAGCGTCGGACCTATCCCTGGTCGTTGTGGATCGTGAAGCTCATGGTGGTGTGGTCGTTGTCGATCGAGTCCGGGTTGACGACCGTCAGCCCGCTCCAGCCGAGACCGCTGTCTTTGGCGACGTTCGCCCCGCCGTTCACCGTGGCCTCGACCTCGTCGTCGACCTCGGTGGCCGCCCATGAGATGGTCACACTGAGGTCGGCGTTGAGGTCGATGTCGAAGCCGAGACCGCCGTGGGGGGTGTCCCCGCCGCCGAAGTCCAGGTGGCCGTGCGACCAGAAGGGGTGCAACTTCACTGACTTGGCGCCGGACCAGGGGTGGTCGCTGTGTGCCCAGAACGAGCTCCAGTTCGTGTCCATGTCGACGGAGATCGTGATGGTGCGGAAGACCTCACGAGGCGGTTGCAGGGCCACCGTGACATCGGTGGTCCCGCCGGCGGTGACCTCGACCGGGACGGTGTTCGAGTTCCAGTGGCCGGCGATGTTCAGGCCGGCTGACACCGAGTAGTGGCCTGCCGGTACGGCGGTGAACGCGAACCGTCCATCGCCGCCCACCACGACGTCCTGCTGTCCGCTGCCGAGGAGCGAGACGTTCGCCCCGGTCACGTCGGCGTTCGCTGTGACCGTACCGGTCAGGTTGCCTTTGGTGGGCACCAGCTTCCAGCGGTAGATCGGCACCTGCGCGTACGTCCCGGGCAGGTAGAATAGCTCTTCGACGTGGCCGTACACAGAACGGAACTGACCTTGTCCTGAGCCGTTGGGGGAGTCCCACAGCATGAGGTTGTCGGGGCTGACGGCGTTCGCTTCACCTGTCGACTTCCAGGCGTCCGAGTCACCGGAGCCGCCGTCGCCGAGGTCGGTCCAGTCAGAGGCGAAGGCGTTGCAGAGCTGGTTGGCGACGTCGTCGGGCGCGCCGGTGAAGAGCTGTCCCCAGAAGCCGGCGGCGTTGTACGCGATGTCGAACACCTTCTGGTACAGCCACTTGGCGGCTGCCTGGCGCTCTGCGCCGGTATAGAGGTACAGCCCGTCGAGGGTCGCAGCGTCCACGGCCCCACCGAGCACGACGTCGGTCGGTTCGAGGTCGGTGACCTTGGTGAGCTTGCCTGGGCCCTCCAGCTTCACCCCGGCATGCTGGGCCGCGAGCCAGATGAAGGACGCGCACTGCGTCGCGACCGTCCCGACCGCCCAGCCGGAGTCGGCGCCCGCAATCCCCGTCGGGCCGAGGGCTATCTCTGGGCGCGTGTAGCCGTAGAAGCGGTAGTGGGCGTTGATCTTGAGCGCTTCGTCCGCGATCCGATGGAGCGTCCGGCGGACATCCGCGGTCTCGTCGAAGGGCGGCGGCTTGACCACGACCGGGGGAATGATGGTGCTCACGTCGCTGAGGTCGGGGGCGAAGCTGAAGTACGCGATCTTGTACGGGCCGGTGTCGGGCGCGGTGACCCACTCGCCGTGGAACGCGTTGTCGATCGTCTGGGTGAGCGATCCCGGCCAGAGGTACTTCAAGGCCGTCGGGTCGAAGCCGTCGGTGCCCTTGTTGCCGAGGAAGCTGCCCGCGAGGTGGTCCTTGAGCCAGTCGTCGGAGCCGGTCGAGTGGCGCAGCTCGATGTGGTTCTTGGACATGATCGCGCAGTGCGAATAGAACTGGGCAGGCGTCACCTGACGTAGCAGCTGGCCCACGAGACCGGGTCCGCCCGGGTCCAGGAGCAGGTCCCCCTTCTTCGCGTTGAGGATGCGGCCCGGTACGAACCGCCACTCGATCTCGTTCGTCAGCTGGCACACCATCCCGTCGGCCAGGTCATCCTGCATGTTGTCCGGGTCGCACTCCTGGCCGACCTCCGGCTGTGCCTGGTCGAACAGGGAATGCAGGTCGAAGGGGGAGGTATCGGGAGAGACGAGTGCCGACAGCTCGCCGGTCAGCGGGCGTCCGCTCATCGGGAACGACCCCCGGCGCGCAAGGGATACGGCTGTGCCCTCGAAGTCCGCGGCCGCCGCGTCAGTGCTCGGGCGGGTTCGGACCGGGTGCGTCGCGGCAGCTGCGACCGCTCCGGAGAGCCGCTCAGCGACCGCGGCACTCCTGACCGGCTCGCGCAGGTCGTTCAGGGTGAGCACAGCTGCTGCTGTGTGCTTGGCCGCGAAGCTCAGTGCGCGCTGTGATGTCTGGGAGACGTAGCTGCTCCACGCCATCGGCAGCTTGACCTCGATGTAGGCGCTCGCGATCACCGGAAGCTTCGAGCACGTACCGCGCCCTTCCAGATGGATGGCCACGCCGAAGACATCGCCTGTGAACACTGCCTCGGGAAAGACCCGTACCACCGTGACTGTCGACAGCGCAGGAACTCGGAGGTCGGATCCCACGGTCAGGTCCGTTCCGGCGGCTCGTGCCACGACCGACGCGGAGCGGGCAAGCCCTGGCTCGTTCGGGTCGGACGGGGCAAGGTCCTTTCGGTCAGCTCGGAGCCATTCCTGCTTCTCCCGGGAGAACAACAGGTCCTCGTCCTCCAGGTTGGTGATCGTGAACGAGCAGAGGATCTCGCCAGGCAGGAACATGATCGCGGGGATGAGCTGCGGATGGTCGACGGCGACGCGAGGGGTCAGGATCCCGCGGCGCACCTTGTTGAGGGCGTACGTGTTGAACACGGAGACGCTGCGCCGGCCCAGGGTCGTGCTCTGGTCGCTGAAGTGCGCGGTCACCTCGACGTCGAAGGTCGTGTACAGCGCATCGCGCCCGAGAGCATCCGTGTAGTCGTGGTCGATCGCGCCCGACTGGCTGACCCCCATCGTTCCATCGCCGAAGGCCCACTCGTACTCGACGACCAACGATCGGTTCTCGTCGCTGCCCGGCAGCGAGAAGACGACCAGGCGAGGCTGGTAGCGGTCCTGGGTCGCCCAGATGACGGGGATCGGCAGAACGCCTGCCTTGGGGTCTGAGACGACGACGCGTTCGGCGACCTGCTCGACCTCGTCGCCCAGCATGGCGGTCACGACGATCGTGTACGTCCCCGCGTTGCGGAACTGTACGAACTGTCGTGCCCCGTAGATCCCGTTGATG
>JACRAA010000477.1 GCA_016213595.1 Actinomycetota bacterium
CCGCATCCGTACCCGCTTCCCGAAGGCCCAGTTCATCGCCACGACACTTCGCGAGGTCGTCAGCGTGAACGAGCACCTATGGGGGATGGTCGTGTACGGCGACGGGGACTTCCACGTCGCGAACCCCCGGCCCATCGGCGTCCTCGACCGCATCGGCGGCGGCGACGGGTCGGTGGGCGGGATGCTGTACGGGGTCCTCAGGGGCTGGTCGGCCGAGCAGTGCATGCAGTTCGGCTGGGCCACGGGCGCCCTCGCCGCAGCCTCGACCACCGACTACGGCGCACCCGCCGACGAGGACCAGGTCTGGTCCATCTGGAAGGGCAACGCGCGGGTCCAGCGCTAAGGCCGGCGCCCGGGAGCGACAAGCGACAGGAGCTCATGGCTCGCGTCGCTGTGTGACCGCGGCGTGCATAGAAAGTCAGGAGCGACTAGTGTTGTCGCCGACGAGGAGGTCACGTGATCACAGACACGACCGCAAGCCCCTTTGCCCGACTCAGCGCCGCCCCGGCGGGCGCCGTACGAGCCACCGGCGGCGCTCTGGCCCGCACCCTTCGACGCACCTCGACCGTGACGGTGCCGACGATGGGGAGCCTGCTGTACGGGATGGGTCACGCGGTGGAGAACTTCCGCGTCGCGGCGGGGGAGAGTGAGGGCGCCCACCAAGGGCCGCCCTTCATGGACGGCGACCTGTACAAGTGGCTGGAGGCGGTCGCGGCGCTGCAGTGCTTCGAGGTCGACCCCCAGCGCAGCGCATGGCTCGACGAGGTGGCGCCGCTGGTCGCCCGCGCTCAGCGCGACGACGGCTACGTCCACACCCAGACGCTCATCGCCGCCCGCGCTGCCGGCGTGGAGCACCCCCTCGACGACCGGCTGAACTTCGAGACGTACAACCTCGGCCACCTCATGACCGCCGGCGTCATCGCGCACCGTGCGACAGGCGACGACACGCTCCTCGAGGCGGGTCGTCGCGCCGCGGGGTACCTGCTGCACCTCCTCGACGACGTCCCGGACCTGCTCGCCAGGTCGGCCATCTGTCCCTCGCACTACATGGGCGTGGTGGAGCTGTACCGGGAGACCCACGACCCCGACCACCTGCGGTTGGCGAAAGCCCTGCTGGAGATCAGGGACAGCTTCGAGGGCGGGTCGGACGACAACCAGGACCGGGTGCCACTGCGCGAGCAGACCGTCGTGGCGGGGCATGCCGTCCGGGCCAACTACCTCTACGCGGGCGCCGCCGACCTCGTCGCCGAGACGGGCGACGCCGACCTGCTGGACGTCCTGACGGGGCTGTGGGACGACCTGGTGAGCACGAAGCTGTACGTGACCGGCGGCTGCGGCGCGCTGTACGACGGCGCATCCCCCGACGGCGACCCCGAGCAGTGGCACCTCACGAGGGTCCACCAGGCGTACGGCCGGGCCTTCCAGCTCCCGAACACGACAGCCCACAACGAGTCCTGCGCGGCGATCGGGCTCGTGCTGTGGGCGTGGCGGATGCTCGTCCTCACAGGCGACGGCCGCTACGCCGACGCGATCGAGACCGTGCTGACCAACGCCCTTCCGGCGACCATCGGCGTGGACGGCAAGTCGTACTTCTACACGAACGCGCTGCGGCAGGTCGCCGGCCTGCCCTACCCGCTGCGCAGGCCGGGAGATACCGCCATCCACCCGGTGCCCGCCCCGCCGCCGTCCGACGAGCGGCTGCGGCAGGAGTGGCTCAGCTGCTTCTGCTGCCCGCCCAACATCGCGCGGACCCTCGCGGAGCTCCCGTACCTCACCTACGGGGTCGGCCCGCGTGACATCTGGGTCCACCAGTTCGCGTCGACGCGCCTCGCCGTCGAGATCGACGGTCGGCCGTTCACGCTGGAGCAGCACACGGACTTCCCGACCTCCGGAACGGTACGTCTCGTCGTCGCCGACGGGGGCGACGTCGCCCTTCACGTCCGGATCCCGTCCTGGGCGAGCGGCGCGACCGTGACGGTCAACGGTGCCTCGGTGACGGCCACCGCCGAGCGGGGGTACGTGGTCCTCGACCGCGTGTGGACCGCCGGCGACGAGGTCCTCCTGAACCTGCCGATGGTCACGAGGATCCTTGTGGCCCACCCCTTCGCCGAAGAGGTCGCCAACCACGGCTGCGTCGTCCGTGGACCGGTCGTCTACTGCGCCGAGTCCGCCGACCAGCCGGTGGCGGGGCTGCTGCTGCCCACCACTGCCCGGTTCACCGAGTCGGTGGACACCGGCTTCGACGGCGAGGAGACGGTCGTGCTCGCCACCGATGCCAGGCGGGTCGACGTCCAGGAGGACGCGCTGTACAGGCCCGTGCCGGTCGGCCCGGCCGTTCCCACGCCGCTCCGCCTCATCCCGTACGCGCGGTGGGCCAACCGAGGGCCGGGCGAGATGTCCGTCTGGCTCCCCCTGTCCTGGTAGGAGCGATGGCGATGCAGACGGTACGGGCGACGTACGAGATCGAGACGGCCCTCGACGTCGAGACGGTCGCGGCGACGATCGCGAACGAGCAGTCGAGCGGCACCTTCGTCAAGGTGGCCAGGGAGACAGCCGAGCTGCGCGAGCGGTACGCGGCGCGCGTGGCGGGCATCGACGAGCTCGAGCCTTCCGGGCTGCCGCCACTGCCAGGAGCGTCCGGGGACTGGGCGCATGCCCGCCGGGCGCGGGTGATGGTCGACTTCCCACTCCACAACATGGGCCCCTCCATCCCCAACCTGCTGGCAGCGGTCGCCGGGAACCTCTTCGACCTGCGCGAGGTCGGAGCCCTCAGACTCGTGGACCTCGACCTTCCGCAGGCCTTCGCCGAGCGGTACCCGGGCCCCCAGTTCGGTGTGCGCGGGACCCGTGAGCTCACGGGCCGACCGTCCGGAGCGCTCCTCGGGACGATCGTGAAGCCGTCCATCGGACTCTCGGTCGCCGACCTCGCCGACCTCGTGGGCGAGCTCGCGGAGGCCGGCATCGACTTCATCAAGGACGACGAGCTGAACGGGAACCCTCCCGACGCCCCCCTCGCGGCGCGGGTCGCCGCAGTGATGCCCGTCCTCAAGGCCTCCGCGGACCGCCACGGCCGGATGCCGATGTACGCCTTCAACATCACCGACGACATCTCACGGCTCGAGGCGAACCACGACCTCGTGCGGGATGCGGGCGGTACGGCCGTCATGGTCTGCGTCGCGACGCTCGGGCTGGCGGGTGTGGAGCACCTGCGGAGGCGCTGCGAGCTCCCGATCCACGGTCACCGCACGATGTTCGGCGCCTTCTCCCGGTCGCCCCAGCTCGGCATCGACTTCCTGGCGTTCCAGAAGCTCGCACGGCTCTGTGGCGTGGACCATCTCCATACGAACGGCATCCACAACAAGTTCTACGAGTCGGACGCCCAGGTGCTGCGCTCGATCGCAGCCGTTCGGACGCCTCTGTTCGGCGGCTACGAGACCCTTCCCGTGCTGTCCAGCGGGCAGTCCGCCGCGCTGGCCCATGAGACGTACGCAGCCGTCGGGACCACGGACATCCTCGTCATGGCGGGCGGGGGGATCCACGGGCATCCCATGGGAAGCGCGGCCGGGGTGCGGAGCATGCGAGAGGCCTGGGATGCGGCGGTAGCGGGAGAGCCGCTGCACGACAGGGCGGCCAAGGTGCCGGAGCTCGCCGCCGCCCTCGACCTGTTCGCCGGCCGGCCCCCGGGCGCAGCACAGTCATGATCGGCTTCTACGGCGACGACTTCACTGGCTCGGTCGACGCGCTCCTCCAGTTCCGTCGTGGGGGACTGAGCGGTGAGCTCGTGACCGACCCCGCCGGCGCACGCGAGGTGCAGGCAGACGTCGTGGGGATCGCGGGAACCGCACGAGCGCTGCCCACGGGGATGATGGACGACGAGGTACGCCCGGCGCTCGAGGCGCTCCGCGACGTCGGCTGCGACCTGGTGCTCTACAAGGCCTGCTCCACCGCCGACTCGTCGCCGGGCATCGGCAGCCTTGGGCGTGCCGCGGAGATCGGACGGGAGGTGTTCGGGCCTCGAAGCGTGCCCGTCCTGCTGGCTCAGCCCGACTTCGGGCGATGGACCGTCTTCGGCACCCACTTCGCCCGCGAGGGCGACCAGGTCTACCGGCTGGACCGGCAGCCGACGATGTCGCACCACCCGACGACGCCCATGACGGAAGCCGACCTGCGTCGCCACCTCGCCGCGCAGACGTCGCTCGACATCGCGGGCGTGGACTTCCTGGCCTACGACGCGGGCCCGAAGGGGGTCGCCCAGGCGATCGAGCTGTCCGGCGACCTCGTCGTGCTGGACGCCGTGACGGACTCTCACCTCACACTGGCCGCCGCGGCCACGACGCGTCGGTCCCGCCCAGTGTGCGCGATCGGGTCCGGCGGGTTCGCGCTGGGTCTAGGGAGGGTCGTGGGCGGGAGCGCCCCTCAGCTGCCCCTGTCGGCTGCAGCCCCCTCTGGGCCGGTACTCGTCGTGTCGGGGAGCTGCTCGGGGATGTCCTGGCGACAGATCCGGACGGCGGTCGAGGCGGGCTGGACGGAGGTGGACGCCCTGGGACCCGACGCTGCGAAGGAAGCCTCCCGGGCCTACGCCTCCGGTTCCCACGTCGTCGCCTACACCGCCCGAGGCAGCGCCGACCAGGACCTGCCGGCCGATGCCGTGAGCGGCCGGCTGGCCAGCATCGTGCGCACCGTCGCCGCTTCGGCCCCCATCGCGAGGCTGGTCGTCGCCGGCGGGGACACGTGCGGGAGGGTCCTTCGGCTGCTCGGCGCGCGGTCCCTGCGGATCCTCGCAGCGCCCTGGGGGAACCTGCCGCTGGTCGAGGTGCGGGGCGGTGACCTCGACGGCGTCGAGGTCGTCCTCAAGGGCGGACAGGTGGGCACACCCGACGCCTACCTGCGGATCGCCGAGCACAGCACTGCGGAGGAGAGCACCCCGAACGTGAGCAGAGCCGCGGAGCAGAGCAGAGCGGGGGAGAGCCGATGAGCGACACCGAGTGGCTGGAGGCCCTGACCCCCTACGGAGCCGACCCACCCCGAGCCCGCGTCGCGTCCGACGCCGCGGTCCTGGACCTGGGAGGCGCGTGGACCTTCACGTACAGCCCTGGCCGCGGTGTCGAGCCCGAGCCGCCCACGGTCATCGACGTGCCCGGCTGCTGGCAGCTCCAGGGCCACGGCTCGCCCGTGTACCTCAGCGCCCAGCTCCCGTTCGCCATGGACCCCCCGCACGTCCCCGACGACTCGGCGATCGGCACGTACCGCCGCGAGGTGGAGGTGCCCGAGGGTTTCGGGCGTGCCGTCCTGCGGTGCGACGGGATCGACGCAACGGGGGAGATCCGCGTCGACGGGGAGCTGGTCGGGTGGACCAAGGGCTCCCGGCTCACGCACGAGTTCGGCCTCTCGCTGTCACCCGGCCGGCACGTGGTCGAGATCCGCGTGGCGCAGTACTCGGCGACGAGCTACGTCGAGGACCAGGACATGTTCTGGCTGTCCGGCATCTTCCGGGACATCGCTGTCGTCGCCCGCCCCGAGGGCGGTGTTGACGACGTGGAGGTGGTCGCCGACTACGACCCGGTGACCGGCGTCGGCGTCCTGCAGCTGGATGTCTCCAGCACCCGGACGGTCCGTGCGGCGCTGGACGGGGTACCGGTGGCGACCGGCCGTACGGAGCTGGGACCTGTCGAGCCGTGGACCGCGGAGACGCCGCGGCTGTACGAGCTCGTGGTGAGCACCGAGGCGGAGACGGTGACGATGCGCGTCGGGTTCCGCCGCGTGGAGATCAGCGACGGGCTGCTGCGCGTCAACGGCCGCCCGATCCGCTTCCGCGGCGTGAACCGCCACGACACCGACCCCGACCACGGCCGCACGGTGACCGACGAGCAGATCCGCGACGACCTGCTCGCGATGAAGCGCGCCAACATCAATGCCGTCCGTACGTCCCACTACCCTCCGCGCCCCGTCCTGCTCGACCTCGCGGACGAGCTCGGGCTGTACGTGGTGGAGGAGAACGACATCGAGACCCACGCGTTCACCCTCGACGGGTGGCGCAGGAACCCCTCCGACGACCCGGCGTGGCGTGAGGCGTACCTCGACAGGACGGCCCGGATGGTGCGCAGGGACGGGAACCATGCCTGCGTCGTGATGTGGTCGCTGGGCAACGAGGCAGGGCCGGGCCAGAACTTCGCCGCCGTGCGCGACTGGCTCCGGGAGAACGACGCCACTCGCCCCATCCACTACGAGCGCGACCCCACGTACTCCTGCTCGGACGTCTTCTCGGTCATGTACCCGGAGCTGGACCGTCTGGAGCGCATGGCGAAGGGCGACGAGGAGCCGTCCGACAAGCCGATCATCCTGTGCGAGTACGCGCATGCCATGGGTGCCGGACCGGGAGGCTTCGACGAGTTCGAGGCACTGTTCGACACGTACCCCCGCCTTCAGGGCGGCTTCGTCTGGGAGTGGCAGGACCACACGCTCCGGCTGCCGGACGGCCGGCTCGGGTACGGCGGCGACTTCGGCGAGCCGCTGCACGACGGCGCCTTCGCCGCCGACGGCCTGCGGTTCGGTGACGGAACGGCCAAGCCCGGGCTGTACGACTACGCCCACGTCGTCGCGGCGGTCCGGCTGGAGGTCGCCGACACCTGGGACAGCGTCATCGTGACGAACCGGCACGACCACGTCGGCCTCGAGTCCGTACAGCTCACCTGGAGGGCGGACGACGCGGGCGGCATCGTGGCGTCGGGTGAGCTGGAGCTCCCCCTGCTGGCTCCAGGCGAGAGCGCGTCGGTTGAGGTCCCCGCGGCACTGTTTCGCTGTGACCGGGCGGTGCTCACGGTGTCCGCCGTGTCCGCCGAGGACACGGCCTGGGCGCCGGCGGGCCACGAGATCGGCTGGGGCCAGGCAGCGAGCGGGCTTGACCACGGCCGGGTGCCGGACAGGCGAGCGCGCTTCGAGGACGTCTCCTTCAACGACCTCGGTGATCTGATGGCGATCGGCGGCTACGGAGTCGCGGGCCCCCGGCTTGGCCTGTGGCGAGGCCCGACGGACAACGACTGGGGTCTCAACATGCGCCGCCTCGGACAGCTCAGCGACGAGGAGCAGTGGAGGTCCTCGAACCTGGCGCACCTGTCCCAGCGCACGGGCGAGGTGGTCAGGACGTCGGAGTGCGTGAGCGTGGAGACGTGGACGGCTCCCTACTCGCGGTCCTTCGGCGTGCGCTCGCGCCTGGCATGGACGCCGGTGGCGGGCGGGGCGAGCCTCCGGGCGACCCTCGAACCGTACGGCGACTGGTCCACCACCTGGGCCCGCTGCGGACTCGACTGGGTCCTGCCTGACCTGGGAGGGGACGCTGTCGTGTCCTGGACCGGACGAGGCCCGGGACGCGCCGGCGCCGACGTCGGGCAGGCGGCGCGCTGGGGATGGTTCGCCTCGACGGTCGACGCGTGGCAGGTGGACCATGCACGCCCACAGGACGACGGCCTGCGCGGGGGAGTGACCGAGGTGTCCCTAGCGCTCGCCGACGGACGTCGGCTCACCGTCACGAGCGAGCAGCCGTTGTGGGTCTCGCTCCGCCCGTGGAGCGACGCGCAGGTGGCCGCGGCCGGTCACCCTGACGAGCTGCCGAGCTCGTCCAGCCTCGTGCTGAGCCTGAACGCCGCTGTGAACGGCTACGGAACGGGTGCCTGCGGGCCGGGGGTGCAGCCCCGCTACGCCCTCACCCCGCGCCCTGTGGAGCTGTCCCTGTCGGTCACGATCCTGTAACAGTGCATAGAGATGCATCACCGACTATTGACGCGCAGCATCGGTTTCCCATAACGTTTCAATGGACGGCCCTGGTCAGGGCCACAGTCAAGGAGGACTTTTCAATGCGCACTTTTCGACGTCCGGCCATCGTGGCCTCGAGCACGCTGGTCGCATGCTCGTTGGTCCTCGGCGCCTGCAGCAGCTCGACGGCTACGAGCGGCACCGGTGCCGCGCCCG
>JACRAA010000478.1 GCA_016213595.1 Actinomycetota bacterium
CGCAAGGCGCTGATGCGGCGTTTCGGCTCGATGAAGAAGCTTCGTGCCGCCTCGGCCGCCGAGATCGCGGAGACGCCGGGCTTCGGGCCGCGGCTCGCGGAGGCCGTCGTCGCCGCGGTGGCGTCGCAGCAGGTGGGTGAGTCGGTGAACCTGACGACGGGCGAAATCCTCGACTGATCCCGTGCGCCCCGCGGCGTGGGCCGGACGGCTCGCAATAATGGCCGGTGTGAGCGAGCAGGCACCGACCGCGCAACGAGTCGTCGTCATCACCGGCATGTCAGGAGCGGGGCGGCGCACCGCTGCCCATGCGATGGAGGACCACGGCTGGTACGTGGTCGACAACATCCCTCCCGTCATGCTGCCGCTGCTCGTCCGCCAGCTCGCGTCGGACGGGATCACGAAGCTCGCGGTGGTCATCGACGTCCGCAGCCGCGCGGACATGCAGCACCTGCCCGTGGTCTTCTCGCAGCTCGCCGACGAGGGCGTCAGGGCGGAGATCTGCTTCATCGAGGCGGCGGACGAGGTCATCGTCAAGCGTCAGGAGTCGTCCCGGCGGCCGGTCCCGCTCCAGGAGGACGGCCGGATGATCGAGGGCATCCGTCGGGAGCGCCGGATGATGTCGACCCTCCGTGCCGCCGCGGACATGGTCATCGACACGTCGTCCCTCAACGTCCACCAGCTCCAGCAGCGGGTCGCCCATGCGTACAGCGGCGACGACGTCGACGAGCTGCGCGTCATCGTCGTCTCCTTCGGCTTCAAGAACGGCGTCCCCATCGACGCGGACATGGTCTTCGACGTGCGCTTCCTGCCGAACCCGCACTGGGTCCCGGAGCTGCGCCCGCAGACGGGGCTGTCCGAGGCCGTCTCCTCGTACGTGCTGGGGCAGCGCGCCGCCGGCCCGTTCCTCACCCACCTGCTCGGGCTGCTCGACAGCGTCCTGCCCGGCTACGTCGCGGAGGGGAAGCGCCAGGTCGAGCTCGCGATCGGCTGTACGGGCGGCAAGCACCGCTCCACCGCGATCGCCGAAGAGGTCGCCCGACGCCTCCGCGAGCGCGACCTCACCGTCCAGGTCATGCACCGCGACCTCGGCCGCGAATGAGCCCCCGGTTCTCTCGCCTGCCCGCCGTGGCGGCGCTCGGCGGAGGCCACGGCCTCTCCGCGACCTTGTCCGCGTTGCGGCGGCTGACGGACGACCTGACGGCCATCGTCACGGTCGCCGACGACGGCGGCTCCTCGGGAAGGCTCCGCGACGAGTTCGACTGCCTTCCGCCCGGCGACCTGCGCATGGCCCTCGCCGCCCTGTGCGACGACGACTCGGACGGGCGCCTGTGGGCTGACGTGCTGCAGTCGAGGTTCACCGGCGACGGACCGCTGGGTGGCCACGCGATCGGCAACCTCCTCATCGCCGGCCTGTGGCAGCAGCTCGCGGACCCCGTCGAGGGCCTCGACATGGTCGGGCAGCTGCTCCGGGTGCACGGTCGTGTCCTGCCCATGTCGGCGGTCCCGCTGAGGATCGAGGCGGACGTCGTGGGGCTCCGTCCCGACGCCCCCGACGAGGTGAGCGTGGTCCGCGGGCAGGCGCAGGTCGCGAAGACCGCAGGGCGCGTCGTGTCCGTACGGCTCGGCCCGGACCGGCCCCCGGCCCATCCCGCGGCGCTGGCAGCGCTGCGGCAGGCGGACTTCATCGTCCTGGGACCGGGGTCGTGGTTCACGTCCGTGCTCGTGCACCTCCTCGTCCCCGAGCTGGCGGAGGCGATCGTCAGCTCGGACGCCGAACGCATCCTCGTGCTCAACATGGTGCCGGCGGACGAGACCGCGGGCTTCTCACCCGCCGCCCACATCGACGTCCTGGCCGAGCACGCGCCCGCGCTTCGGCTCGACCATGTCATCGCCGACCACCGCTTCGCCAGTCTGGACGGCCACCTGGGGACGTACGTCGAGAGCCTCGGGGCCACCCTTCACGTCGCCAGTCTCGGGATGCGCGACGGCTCCGCGCGCCACGACCCGCTGCTGCTCGCGGCCTCCCTCGCGGGGGCCATGGGTCTGTGACCCGTCCGACGTACGGTCGGCCGTGTGACAAGATTGCCCAATGGCGTTGACCCAGCAGGTGAAGTCCGAACTGGCGACAGTGGTGACGACGAAGCCCTGCTGTCGCCGAGCCGAGGCCGCCGCAATGCTGCGTTTCGGTGGCGGACTGCACCTTGCGGGCGGCAAGATCATGGTCGAGGCCGAGCTCGACACGGGGGGAGCCGCGAGACGCCTGCGCTCGACCATCACTGAAGTCTTCGGGCTGGAGTCCGAGCTCGTCACTGTCACGTCGTCGGGCCTGCGCCGCGGCACCCGCTACATCGTCCGCCTCATCCGCGACGGCGGTGCGCTGGCCAGGCAGACGGGGCTCGTCGACAAGCGCGGACGTCCCGTACGTGGCCTCCCGCCGTCCGTCGTGGGTGGCGGCATGTGCGACTCGGTCGCGACCTGGCGCGGAGCCTTCCTGGCGCACGGCTCGCTCACCGAGCCTGGCAGGTCCATGTCCATGGAGGTGACGTGCCCCGGCCAGGAGTCGGCGCTCGCGCTCGTCGGCGCCGCCCGGCGCCTGGGCATCGTCGCCAAGCCCCGCGACGTGCGTGGCGTGGACAGGGTGGTCATCCGTGACGGCGACGCGATCGCGGCCATGCTCACCCGGCTGGGTGCGCACCAGACCGTGCTCGCGTGGGAGGAGCGCCGGGTGCGTCGCGAGGTACGTGCCTCAGCCAATCGCCTGGCCAACTTCGACGACGCCAACCTCCGTCGCTCCGCTCACGCAGCGGTCGCGGCCGGGATGCGGGTGAGCCGCGCGCTCGAGATCCTCGGCGACGACGTCCCCCACCACCTGCTGACCGCCGGGACCCTGCGCCTCGACCACAAGCAGGCGTCGCTGGAGGAGCTCGGAGCCCTGCACGTACCGCCCTTGACGAAGGACGCCGTGGCAGGCCGTATCCGGCGCCTGCTGGCCATGGCGGACCGTCGTGCGGCCGAGCTCGGAGTGCCCGACACTGCGGCCGTACTGCCACCTGACTACGACGACCAGTAGCCCGCGTCGAGCCTGGACCCGCGCGCGCGGGCCCCTCTCCAATTCGTTAGGCTGACTCCGTCCGAACGTCTGTTCCGGGTGCGGCGCATCCGGTGATAAGGAGTCCTGCACATGACAGTAAAGGTTGGCATCAACGGTTTCGGCCGCATCGGTCGCAACTACTACCGCGCCCTGGTCGCTGCCGGCGCGGACCTCGAGGTTGTAGCCGTCAACGACCTGACCGACAACCACACGCTCGCCCACCTGCTCAAGTACGACTCGATCCTCGGCCGCTTCCCCGGGGAGGTCACCTATGACGAGGACGCGATCTACGTCGACGGCAAGGCGATCAAGGCCTTCGCCGAGAAGGATCCCGCCAACCTTCCGTGGGGCGACCTCGGCGTCGACATCGTCATCGAGTCGACGGGCTTCTTCACCGACGCGACGAAGGCCAAGGCCCACATCGAGGCCGGCGCCAAGAAGGTGCTCATCTCCGCTCCGGCGAAGAACGAGGACATCACCATCGTCATGGGCGTGAACGACGACAAGTACGACTCCGCGACGATGAACATCATCTCCAACGCGTCCTGCACCACCAACTGCCTCGCCCCGATGGCCAAGGCGCTCAACGACGGTCTCGGCATCGTCAAGGGCCTCATGACCACCATCCACGCGTACACGCAGGACCAGAACCTGCAGGACGGCCCGCACAAGGACCTCCGTCGTTCGCGCGCCGCGGCCCTCAACATGGTCCCGACCACGACCGGCGCCGCCAAGGCCGTCGCGCTCGTGCTTCCGGAGCTCAAGGGCAAGCTCGACGGGTACGCCATGCGCGTGCCGGTTCCGACGGGCTCCGCGACCGACCTCACGTTCGAGGCCAGCCGCGAGACCACGGTCGAGGAGGTCAACGCCATCGTCAAGGCAGCGGCCGAGAGCAGCGCCATGAAGGGCAAGCTCGTCTACACCGAGGACCCGATCGTCTCCAAGGACATCGAGACCGACCCGGCGTCCTGCATCTTCGACGCGCAGCTCACCAAGGTGATCGGCAACCAGGTCAAGGTCGTCGGCTGGTACGACAACGAGTGGGGCTACTCGAACCGCCTCGTCGACCTCACGGTCCTCGTCGGCTCGAAGCTCTGACCGTCCACTCCTGAAAGAAAGGCCCACTCGTGAGGTCAGTACCCGACCTTGGCGCGCTCGCTGGAAAGCGCGTCCTGATTCGCTGTGATTTCAATGTCCCGCTCGACGGCGACGTCATCACCGACGACGGGCGCATCCGCGCCGCGCTGCCGACGCTCACCGGTCTGCTGAAGGCCGGAGCGAAGGTCGTGGTACTGGCCCACCTGGGTCGGCCCAAGGGCCAGGTCAACCCGAAGTACAGCCTCGCCCCGGCCGCCACGCGGCTGGGCGAGCTGCTGGGCACCGACGTGAAGCTCGCCACCGACGTGGTGGGGGAGTCGGCGCAGGCGATGGCCGCAGGCCTGGCCGACGGCGAGATCGGCATGTGCGAGAACGTCCGCTACGAGCCGGGCGAGGAGAGCAAGGACGACGCGGAGCGCGGCGCCCTGGCCGCCCAGTACGCGGCCCTCGCGGACGTCTTCGTCTCCGACGGCTTCGGTGTGGTCCACCGCAAGCAGGCCTCCGTCTACGACGTCGCGAAGCTCCTGCCGTCCGCGGCCGGTTCCCTCGTCGCCAAGGAGGTCGAGGTCCTCAAGACGCTGACGGAGGAGCCGGCCCGTCCGTACGTCGTCGTCCTCGGCGGCGCGAAGGTGGCCGACAAGCTCGCCGTCATCGACAACCTGCTCCAGGTCGCTGACACGCTCGTCGTGGGCGGCGGCATGAGCTACACCTTCCTCAAGGCCAAGGGGTACGAGGTCGGCAGCTCGATCCTCGACGCGGCGAACGTCGAGGCGTGCAAGGGCTACCTGGCGCAGGCCGAGGCGGCCGGCAAGCAGATCCTGCTGCCCTCCGACACCCGCGTGGCGGCCGAGTTCGACTTCGCCGGTCGGACCGTCTCCGACGTCACCGTCGTCGCGTCCGACAAGATCCCGGCCGACCAGGGCGGCCTGGACATCGGGCCGGAGACCGAGAAGACGTTCGCGGACGCCATCCTCGGCGCCAAGACCGTCTTCTGGAACGGGCCGATGGGCGTCTTCGAGATCGACGCGCTCGCCTCGGGGACGAGGGCTGTCGCGGCCGCCCTCGCGGACACGGACGCGTTCACCGTCGTGGGTGGCGGCGACTCCGCCGCCGCCGTGCGTCAGCTCGGCTTCGCCGACGACGCCTTCGGTCACCTCTCGACCGGCGGCGGCGCGTCGCTGGAGTACCTCGAGGGCAAGACCCTGCCGGGTCTGTCCGTGCTGGAAGGCTGAACGATGGCGAACCGTACTCCGCTGATGGCGGGCAACTGGAAGATGAACCTCAACCACGTCGAGGCCACCGGCCTCGTGCAGAAGCTGGCGTGGACCCTCGCCGACCACAAGTACAACCCGGCCACGACCGGCGTCGCCGTCATCGTGCCGTTCACCGACATCCGTACCGTGCAGACGCTCATCGAGGCGGAGAAGTACCCCATCGCGTGGGGCGCGCAGGATGTGTCCGTCCACGCCTCGGGCGCGTACACGGGCGAGATCTCCGCGGAGATGCTCGCGAAGCTCGGCTGCACGTACGTCGTCGTCGGCCACTCGGAGCGCCGCGAGTACCACGGCGAGACCGACCAGGTCGTCAACGCGAAGGCCAAGGCGGTCATCGCCGCCGGCATGACCCCGATCATCTGCTGTGGCGAGGTCCTCGAGATCCGCAAGGAGGGCCGTCACGTCGAGCATGTCCTCGGCCAGGTCACGGCCTGCCTCGAGGGGCTCACGGCGGAGCAGGTGTCGGCCCTCGTCATCGCGTACGAGCCGGTCTGGGCGATCGGCACGGGCGAGGTCGCGACGCCGGCGGACGCGCAGGAGGTCTGCAGCGCGATCCGCGGCAAGGTGTGCGAGCTCGTCGGTGGCCCGGCGGGCGAGGCCGTACGGATCCAGTACGGCGGCTCGGTGAAGTCCAGCAACGTTGTCGACATCATGGCGCAGCCGGATGTCGACGGCGCTCTGGTCGGTGGCGCCAGCCTGGATGCCGAGGAGTTCTCCAAGATCGTCCTGTTCCAGGGCTGATCCCGGTAGCAGCGGACGGCGTCGTGGCTCAGGTCACGGCGCCGTCTGTCGTCGGCGGGCGCCCGGTTCTTCTCAGGAGGGGGGTCTGGGTTACGATGTGCCCGTGAGTCTGCTCGTCCCCCTGATCACCTGGCCCGTCCTCAGCGTGTCCATCGGCCTCGTGATCACCAGCGTGATCCTTGCCCTGTTCATCCTGCTCCACAAGGGCAAGGGCGGTGGCATGTCCGACCTCTTCGGTGGCGGCATGTCGACGGCCATGGGCGGCACGAGTGTCGCCGAGCGCAACCTCGACCGCATCACGATCATCGTGGGGTCGGTCTGGCTGGCCTGCATCGTCGCGCTGCTGATCATGTACCGCTTCGGCGTCTAGCCGGACCGCGGTTCTCACGAGTCCAGAACAACGTTCGAGGGAGTTTGACTGTGGCCGGAGGCAGCGCCATTCGTGGCAGCCGTGTGGGTGCGGGGCCGATGGGAGAGGCGGAGCGCGGCGACGCGGCTCCCCGCCTGTACGTCTCGTACTTCTGCGCGAACATGCATGAGACCAGACCCGCGTTCGCCGCGGAGGCCCCGGTGCCGCAGCAGTGGGACTGTCCCCGCTGTGGGCTTCCCGCCAACCTCGACTCGGAGAACCCCCCGCCCCCGCCGAAGATCCTCCCCTACAAGACGCACCTCGCGTACGTGAAGGAGCGCCGCACGACTGCCGAGGCGCACACGATCCTGGAGGAGGCGCTGCAGGGCCTGCGCGACCGCCGGGCGCGTGGCGAGGTCATCTACTGAGAGCTGTTCCACCACGTGACGGCCGGCCGCTGAGGCCGGCCGTTCGTGCGTTCAGAGCGAGCAGCAGTGGAAGGGCAGCTGTGCGGCCGCGGCCTCGTCGAGGAACCAGACCGTACGGTCCACGCCGCTGACGTGCGTCGAGATCGTCGTGGCGTCACCGCGGAACGTACGAGCCACCGCCTCGGCCTTCTCCTTGCCCGTCGCGAACAGCCACACCTCGCGGGACCTGTTGATCGTCGCGAGGCTCAGGGACACCTGCTCGGACGGGGGCTTGGGCGCGTCCGTCACGCCCACGGCGATCGCGGAGGTGGGCTCGGCGGCCGGGTGGTCCGGGTGGAGGGCGGCGACGTGGCCGTTCTCGCCGAGCCCCAGCAGACAGATGTCGATCGTTCGCCCGTCGAGGTCCGTGCCGTAGGCCAGTGCCGCCTGCGCGGGGTCAGGTGACCCGTCGGACGACGGCATCGGGTGGGTGCGGGACGGCGAGAGCGGGAACGTCCCGGCGAGCCGCGACAGGGCCTGCAGCGAGTTGCGCCGCGGGTCGTCGGTGGGGACGAACGCCTCGTCCGTCCACCACAGCTCGAGGGCTCCCGGGTCGACCTTCGAGCGGCCGACGACCCGCGCCAGATGCTCGTAGGCGAGGTTGGCGACGCGGCCGCCCGTGAGACACAGCTCGACGACCCGGCCGTCGGACTGGAGCGCCTCGATGCGCTTCACGAGGGAGTCGGCGACGTCATGGGCGAGCATCTCGGGGTTGGGCAGCCGACGGACGACGCGGGGACTCATGAGACCTCCGCCGCGTGAGGATGGCCGGCGTGGAGGGGCGGCTCCTGCCGTACGAGCGCCTCCTGGACCCTGGCCGCCTTCCGGCTTCCCGCCCGGGCGCCGGTCTTCGCGACGCGGGCCGCCGCGATGGCGCCCGCCTCCTTGCGCTTGCGCACCGGCTCGGGCTTCGGCATGGCGTGCCCCTCCCGGGTGAGGAGAGTGGCGAGGGCGGCGACGTAGACATCGTCCGCATCGAGGCGGCGGAGCTCCTCGGTGAGCAGCTCGTTGATGGTGCGCCGCTTGAGCGCGACCGTGCGTCGCGGCTGGCCCGGGATCGCGTACGACGCGGTCTTGCCGTCCTCGCGAGCGATGACGATGTCACCACCCGGGGTCGTCAGCTGCACCGACGTGATGCCGGGGCCCGGCGAGGAGGTCCTCGTCACCGGCACCTTGAGACGGCTCTCGAGCCAGGCGGCCATGAGGTCGGCGGGAGCATTGTTGCGCGGGGCGATCACCGTGGCGGACAGGATCCGCATCGGGTACTGGTCGAGGGCCGCGGTGAGCAGCGCCCGCCACAGCGTGAGACGCGTCCACGTCAGGTCGGTGTCGCCCGCCGAGTGGTGCATTGCCCGGACCTCGAGCGCCCTGATCGGGTCGGGGCTGCTCGCGGCGTCGGTGATCCGGCGGTCAGCCAGCTGGCCCAGCGTGTCGTCCCCGGGGGACTCGGGAGCGCGACTCGGCCACCACATCACCACCGGCGAGTCCGGCAGCAGCAACGGGAGCACCACGGAGTCGGCATGGTCGCGCACCTCACCCGACAGGCGCACCACGATCACCTCGCCGGGGACGTCCTCGGCCAGGTGGACCTCCGCATCGAGCCGGTCGGTCTTCCCGCTGGTCTTGACGACGACGATCAGGCGGCAGGGGTGCTCCCGAGCCGCCGTCTGCGCAGCCGCGTACGCCTTCGAGAAGGAGCGCTGCTCGGCAGCCACGATGAGGGTCAGGACGAGGCCGGAGGCGCTGCCGAGACGGCTGCGGGCCTTGAGGAGCGCGTTCGCGATCTCGCTGGTGTCGGTGTGCGTGAGCGTGATGATCATGGGTCTCCTAGGGCCTGCGCCAGGCGTGGCCGTCGCGGGCGATCATCTCGTGGGCGCTGGCGGGACCCCAGGTCCCTGCCTCGTAGTCCTCCGGAGGTGTCTTCAGGCTCGCCCAGTAGTCGAGCACCGGGTCGAGGATCTGCCAGCCGAGCTCGACCTCCTCCTGCTGCGGGAACAGGGGCGGGTCGCCGAGCAGGACGTCGAGGAGCAGGCGCTCGTACGCCTCGGGCGC
>JACRAA010000486.1 GCA_016213595.1 Actinomycetota bacterium
CCAGCCACGCTCTGGCGCGGGCGTTCCCGGAGCCGGTTCTCAAGGTCAGCGAACGGGCGGCCTTCTCGTCGGCGCGCAAGTGGAGCGGTGGTGTGGTCGAGGGCCAGTCCTGGCTCCTGGGCGCCCCGGACGTGCTCCTGCCCCCTGACGCCGAGCCCGACCTGCTGGCGAGGGTCCGGGCAGCCTCCGACTCCGGCCGCAGGGTGCTCCTGCTCGCGAGGGCGGACGGCGTCCCCACCGGGGGAGAGGCCGTCTCCGGAGTCCGGGCCGCCGCCGTCCTCGAGCTCGCCGAGCTCGTCCGTCATGACGCCCGCGAGACTCTCGACTTCTTCCGTGACCAGGGCGTACGGGTCGTCGTCATCTCCGGGGACACCCCCCGCACCGTCGCTGCCGTGGCGCGGGACGTGGGACTGGACGTGCTGGAGACGGTCGACGCGAGGACGCTGCCGGACGACGAGTCCGAGCTCGCCGAGATCGTCGACCGGACGACCATCTTCGGACGGGTGACGCCGACCCAGAAGCGGGCGATCGTACGGGCGCTGCAGTCACGGGGACATGTGGTGGCCATGACCGGCGACGGTGTCAACGACGTCCTGGCGCTCAAGGACGCGGACATCGGCATCGCCATGGGCAACGGAGCTCAGGCCACGAAGGCTGTCGCCCAGCTCGTCCTGCTCGACTCGCGCTTCGCCCACCTGCCCGCCGTGCTGGCCGAGGGACGACGGCTCATCGGCAACGTCGAGCGCGTCGCAAGCCTGTTCGTCACCAAGAACGTCATGAGCGCCGTCTCGATCCTCGCCGCGGCCTTCCTCGGGCTGGCGTACCCGTTCCTGCCGAGCCAGCTCACCCTCGTGTCCACGCTGACCATCGGCATCCCCGCGGCGATCCTCGCCCTGGGCCCCAACCACCGGCGGTACCAGCCGGGCTTCCTGCGCCGCGTGCTCGCCATCTCGGTACCAGCGGGTGTCGTGGCCGGCGCGAGCGCATTCGCCGTGTACGCCGTCCTCAGCCACGGTGCCGTCGGGGCTGCTGTCGCGTCCACCGCGGCCCTCACGTCGCTGCTCGTGACGATGCTGTGGCTGCTGGGCTGCCTCGCCCGTCCGTACCGGCCGTGGAAGGTGGCCGTTCTGGCCACCATGGCGGGCCTGGCCGCCCTCGCGTACCTCCTGCCCCAGGGGCGGGCCTTCTTCGCGATCTCGTGGGACCTGGGGGCGTTGGGCTGGGGACTCGTCGCCGGTGCCGTGGGCGCGGGTGTGGTCGAGGTCGCGTTCCGGGTCTCCCGGGCACGAGTGGCCACGATCGAGGCGGGCCATCGTCGGCCGCAGGCGAGGGAACTACCATCGACGGAGGCCAGGCCGTTGGGCACGAGGCCGTTCACCCAGCCGCACGCCGGCCGTGACGAGCACCCCCCACGCCATGGCACGCCAGACCGGAGGAGCACCGATGACGACTGACGAGATCCTCGACCTGCTGCGAGAGGTTGCCGCGGAGATCATCACGCCACGGTTCCGGGTGCTCACAGCCGGGCAGATCGACGAGAAGACCCCGGGCGACTACGTGACGGTTGCGGACCGGGAGGCCGAGCTGGCCATCAGCGAGCGGCTCCGGCGCGAGTACCCGAACGCGCTCGTGGTCGGCGAGGAGGAGTCGTTCAGCGACCCCGGCCTCATGGCCGCCCTTCCCGCCGCCGAGCAGGCCTTCGTGATCGACCCGGTCGACGGGACCCGGAACTTCGTGCAGGGCAACCCGGACCACGCTGTGATGCTCGCCGAGCTCCGCCGCGGCGTCGTCGTCCGGGGCTGGATCTGGCAGCCCGAGCACGAGGAGGCGTTCGTCGCGGAGCGAGGGGCCGGCGTCACACGGAACGGCGAGACCCTGGGCCCGATCCCTCGCGAGGGCACGCCCCGGGTGGAGTCCTCCTCGCGTCGAGCGCTCGGCGCCCTCGCGGCCCGTACCGACTGGCCCGTCGCGCGCACCCGGTTCTGCTGCGGCGTCGACTACCCGCGCCTGCTCGTCGGCGAGGTCGACGCGCTGCTGTACGCCCGGCCGAAGCCCTGGGACCACGCGCCCGCCTCGCTCATGCTGAACGAGGTCGGAGGGGTGACACGGCTGCTCGACGGCACCACGTACGCACCCGGGCAGCCGATGGGTGTGCTCCTGGCAGCGGCGACCCCTGGCATCTGGAGCGCCGTCGACTCCGCCATCACCGCCGAGCCGGTCCGTCCGTGACCCTGGCCGACGACGTGGTGAGCGTCGTCCGGCTCGTACCGCCGGGGCGCGTCGTGGCGTACGGCGACGTCGCGGAGCTCCTCGGCACCAGCCCCAGGATCGTCGGCCGGGTGATGGCGACGTACGAGGCCGACGACGTGCCGTGGTGGCGCGTGGTCCGGGCCGACGGCGGTATCGCCGACCATCTCGTCGACCGTGCCGTGCCGCACTGGCGCGAGGAGGGCGTCCCAGCCGTCGACGGGCGGGCTGGGATCAGGCGCCACCGCGCTGACCTCTCCGCGCTCGCCGACGCGGCCGAGTCGCTCATGGGACCGCTGCCGGGAGCGGGCGAGCTGCCCGACCTGGGGTCAGTCGCGCGGTAGGGCCTGGATCGGCAGGGTCCGTACCGACGGCGTGACCCCGGAGGCCGCGAGCTCGGCGTAGGCCTGAGCTATCGCCTGGCGCACCCAGGTCTCGTCCCAGGGCCACTGCAGGTCGGGATGGTCGTACGCGTCCGCTGCGGCGACCCCCTGGCCGACGAGCCACTCGCACTGCCCGTGGATGGCGTCCAGCCCCGTCCCTTCCCACGAGATGAAGTGGGCGTCGACGGCGTCCCCGTGACCGGGGATCACGACCGTGTCCGGCTTGCACAGGCTGAGCAGCGACTCCATGACGCGCGGCCAGTTCCTCATCGAGGTCGTCTCGTCGACCTGCGGCGGGCCGCCCTGCTCGACGAGGTCGCCGGCGAACAGCACGCCCGGCTCGGGCACCAGGACTGCGAGGTCACCTCCCGTGTGTCCCGGACCGAAGTGGCCGATCTCCACGTGGAGCCCGCCCAGGTCGCGAGCGGCGATGACGGAGACGGCCGTCGAGGGTACGGCGACCTCCTGGAGCCCGTGCTCCTGGGCGGTCGTCCGGCCGCTCTCGCTCGTGAGCGTGGCGGCGACCGTCTCGTGCCCGATCGTCTCGATGTCGGGGAACGCGGCCAGCCCGAACGCGTGGTCCCAGTGATGGTGGGTCAGGACGGCATGGCGGAGGGGGACGTCGGTGACCGTACCGACGGAGGCGCGCAGCGCAGCGCCCTGCTCCGGGCTCGACCCCGTGTCGACCAGCAGGGCGCCCACGCTGCCCACCACCAGCCCGCAGTTCACGCTCGCCGGCTCCAGCGTCGTCACGTACACGCCGTCGCGGACCGGACGCCAGGTGACAGGGGACTGCTCCACAGGGCTCATGGCAGACAACCTACCCAGGCCGCCGTTCGCGCGTCCGATGACGGAAGGCGCCGGCGGTCGGGGCTAGACTTGGCACTCTCTGGAGCAGAGTGCCAGCCATGAGGAGGTGGGAGATGCTCGACGAGCGCAAGCTGGCGGTCCTGCGGGCCATCATCACCGACTATGTCGAGAACTCGGAGCCGGTGGGTTCGAAGGCCCTGGTCGAGCGGTACCACCTCGACGTCTCGCCCGCCACGATCCGCAACGACATGGCGACCCTCGAGGAGGAGGGCTACCTCACGCAGCCTCACACCTCCGCGGGCCGCATCCCCACCGACAAGGGCTACCGCCTCTTCGTCGACAGGCTCGCCACCCTGAAGCCGCTGTCCCCTGCGGAGAGGCGCGCGATCTCGACCTTCCTCAGCGGCGCGGCCGACCTGGACGACGTGGTGACCCGGACCGTACGGCTCCTCGCACAGGTCACGCAGCAGGTGGCCATCGTCCAGTACCCGGTCGTCTCGACCGCGGTGATCCGTCACATCGACGTGATCCGCCTCCACCCCGACCGGGCGCTCGTCCTGCTGGTCACCTCGACCGGCCGGATCACGCAGACCTCCGTCGAGCTGCCCGTCGAGACCCGCGACGACCAGGTCGAGGCTGCGGCCGTACGCATCGCTGCCGGCGTGCGCAACATGACCTCGACCCAGGCCGTACGGGCGCTGTCGGGGATGGCCGCGGAGGAGGGCGCCGATCTCGTCCTCGGCATCGTCGTCCACGCGCTCACGGCGTTGCTCGCCGCCGACCCCACCACTCGGGTGGTCGTCGGCGGGGTCCAGAACGTCGCCCGGTTCGGCGAGGACTTCCACACCGCGATGGAGCCCGTCCTCGAGGCCCTCGAGGAGCAGGTTGTCCTGCTCCGGCTGCTCGGCGAGGTCCGGGACGACCTGACCGTACGGATCGGGCACGAGAACGAGCACGTGGGCCTGCAGTCGACGTCGGTCGTGGCCAGCGGCTACGGCATGCCCGACGACGCCTGGGCCACCTTGGGGGTCGTTGGCCCCACCCGCATGAACTACCCCTCGACGATGGCGTCGGTGAGGGCCGTTGCCCGCTACGTTGGCCGTTTCCTGGCTGAAGGATGACTGACCTGTGACCGACTACTACGAGGTGCTGGGTGTGCCGCGCGACGCGACGGCCGACCAGATCGAGAAGGCCTACCGCAAGCTCGCGATGCGCTACCACCCGGACGTCGCCTCAGAACCCGACTCCGCAGAGCGGTTCAAACAGATCGGCGAGGCGTACGAGGTCCTCAGCGACACCGGGAAGCGCGACCTGTACGACCGTGGCGGTGACCCCATGGGCCGAGGTGGCATGGGCGGCTTCGGTGGCATGGGAGGCATGGGTGGCTTCGGTGGCACCTTCGACTTCACCAACCTGGTCGACGCCATGTTCGGTGGGGGAGCGTCTCGTGGCCCTCGCTCCCGTGTCCAGCGTGGTCAGGATGCCCTCGTACGGCTCCGGCTGACGCTGGCCGAGGCTGCCTTCGGCGTCACGAAGCCGCTGTCCGTCGACACCGCCGTGGTCTGCCACGTCTGTCACGGCTCGGGCTCGGCCGGCGGGGAGCCCGTCACGTGCCGTACCTGTCAGGGGCACGGGGAGATCACGCAGGTGCAGCGCTCGTTCATCGGTGACATCCGGACGACCCAGCCGTGCCCCACATGCCGCGGCTTCGGCACGACGATCCCGAACCCCTGTGGCGAGTGCTCGGGCGAGGGCCGGGTGCGGGCGAGCCGCACGATCAACGTGAAGATCCCGGCCGGCGTCTCCACGGGCAACCGGATCCACCTCGAGGCCCAGGGCGAGGTCGGTCCGGGCGGCGGTCCTGCCGGTGACCTGTACGTGGAGCTCGGCGTGGCCGAGCACGAGACGTTCACGCGCAAGGGCGACGACCTCGAAGTTGTCGTGAGGCTGCCCATGACGGCGGCCGCGCTCGGTACGGCGGTGACGCTCGCCACCCTCGAGGCCGAGCGTGACGACAAGCCCCTCGAGGAGCAGTCGGTCGAGATCGACGTGCCGCCGGGGACCCAGTCCGGGACGCGCATCACCGTCAAGGACAAGGGGATTCCCCGCCTGCGCGGTACGGGCCGCGGCGACCTCGGCGTCACCGTGCTGGTCCAGACGCCGACCCGCCTGACCGACGAGCAGGTCGAGCTCCTCCGCCAGCTCGCCGAGCTGCGGGAGGAGACCTCTCCCGAGGCGCACGTCCACAGCCGCGCAGGGTCGAAAGGCCTGATCAACTGGCTCAAAGAGACGTTCAGCGGGTGAGCGACGGCTTCTTCGTCGCCGCTCTGGACGCCGGGGTCCACGTCGGCTCCCTGGTGACGCTCGACGGCCCGGAGGGCCGCCATGCCGCTGTCGTGCGCCGGATCGGTCTCGGCGAGAACGGGACCGTGACGAACGGTGAGGGCCGCGGGGTGCGGGGGCCGGTCGTCGCCGTACGCAAGGACGGGCTCGACGTCGAGGTGGGGGAGCTGCTCGAGTCCGTACCGCCGCGGCCGCGTGTGGTCTGTGTCCAGGCACTCCCGAAGAACGAGCGGGCCGAGCAGGCTGTCGACCTGCTCACCGAGATCGGCGTCGACGAGATCGTGCCGTGGCAGGCAAGCCGTTCGATCGTGCGCTGGTCGGGGGAGCGGGGCGACAAGGCGCTCGCGAAGTGGCGCGCGGTCGCCCGTGAGGCGGCCAAGCAGTCGCGACGTCTCACCGTCCCCGTCATCGCGCCCCTGGCCACGACGGCCCAGGTGGCTGTACGGCTCGCGGCCTCGCCCGCCGCGTACGTGCTGCACGAGGGAGCCAGCCTGCCCGTCGCCGCCGTACGGCCCCCGCGGTCCGAGATCATCCTCGTCGTGGGCCCGGAGGGCGGGATCGCCCCCGACGAGCTCGCAGCCTTCGAGGCCGCGGGCGCCACGGCTGTCCTGATCGCCGACACCGTGCTCCGCTCCGTGACGGCCGGCGCCGTCGCCGTGGCCCAGCTGAGGCTGCTCGCGTCCCTCGCCGGCGCCGGGGACGAGCAGTGAGGTTCGCCTACGAGGTGGGGACCCGCCTCGACGGTCAGCACGGACGGACCGGCGTCATCACGACCCCGCACGGCACGATCCGTACCCCTGCCTTCGTCGTCGTCGGCACGAAGGCGAGCGTCAAGGCCGTCCTGCCCGAGACGGTCGCCGCTCTCGGCGCCCAGGCCGTCCTGGCCAACGCGTACCACCTGTTCCTGCAGCCCGGCTCCGACATCGTGGAGGCAGCGGGAGGGCTGGGGACGTTCATGAACTGGCCGGGCCCGACGTTCACCGACTCGGGCGGCTTCCAGGTGATGAGCCTCGGCGTGGGCTTCAAGAAGGTCCTCGCGATGGACACGGCCGTCCCTGACGACGAGGTCATCGCCGACGGCTCGGCCCGACTGGCCACCGTGGACGACGACGGGGTCACCTTCACCTCGCACCTCAACGGCGACACGCACCGGTTCACCCCCGAGAAGAGCATGCGCATCCAGCACGAGCTGGGGGCCGACATCATGTTCGCGTTCGACGAGCTGACCACGCTGATGAACACCCGCGACTACCAGGAGCGCTCCGTCGAGCGGACGCACGCCTGGGCCGCGCGGTGTCTCGCGGAGCACGGGCGGCTCACGCTCGAGCGGACACACCGCCCGTACCAGGCGCTGTTCGGGGTCGTGCAGGGCGCGCAGTACGAGGACCTGCGCCGGCGCGCGGCGACGCGGCTCGCGTCGCTCGAGGTCGACGGGCGCCGCTTCGACGGGTACGGGATCGGAGGTGCGCTGGAGAAGGAGAAGCTGGGCACGATCATCGGCTGGGTCTCCGAGTCGCTGCCCGAGGACAAGCCTCGCCACCTCCTCGGCATCTCCGAGCCGGAGGACCTCTTCGCCGGGATCGAGGCGGGGGCCGACACGTTCGACTGCGTCAACCCCTCCCGCGTCGCCCGCAACGGCGCCGTCTACACGTCCCGGGGCAGGTACAACGTCAACACGGCCGCCTACCGGCGCGACTTCGGCCCCCTCGAGGACGACTGTGCCTGCTACACATGCACGCACTACACGAGGGCGTACCTGCACCACCTGTTCAAGGCTAAGGAGATGCTCGCCTCGACGCTGGCCACGATCCACAACGAGTGGTTCACCGTGAAGCTCGTCGACGACATCCGCGACAGCATCGACGCCGGCCGCTTCCGCGAGCTGCGCTGCGAGTGGCTGGGCAGGTACAGGTCCCGCTAGGCCTCAGCGGCCCTGGACCGGGAGCCGGTAGCTGGTCGTCGTCCGGGCGAGGTTGCCGTTGAGGTGAGGGTCGTGGGCGACGACGTCGGCCCACCGGGACCTGAACAGGTCGGCGGCGGCGAACAGCTCGGTCCAGTCCCGGTTCGGCGCGATGCTCTTCGACTCGTGGTGCAGCAGCCGCACATCCGGGGTGTACACGCTGCGGTAGCCGAGCGCCCCGATCCGCAGGCACAGGTCGACGTCGTTGAACGTGATCCGGAGCTGGGGGTCGAAGCCGCCCACCTCGTCGTACGTGGCCTTCCGCACCGCGATGCAGGCGGCGGTCACGGCCGTCGTGGCCCGGCGTGCCCACAGCATCAGCTCCTGGGTGCGGGTCAGCCGCCGGTCGAGCCGCAGCCCGGACAGGCTGTTGCCGGCGACCGTCTTGATGCCGAGCCCGATGCCCGCGTGCTGGACGGTCTGCCCGTCCGGGTACAGCAGGAGGCAGCCGACCACGCCGACCTCCGGACGCTGTGCCTCGGCGACGAGCATCTCGAGCCAGGACGGGTCGAGCACCTCGGTGTCGTTGTTGAGCATCACGAGGATCTCGCCGCGGGCGGCCTCGGCGCCTGCGTTGCAGCTACGGGCGTACGAGAATGGCTGTTCGGGCCAGTCGACGAGACGGACCGACGGGTGTCGCCGCGCCCCGTCCTCGTACCAGCCCAGCACCTCGGGGTCGTCGCTGCCCGTGTCCACGAGGACCACCTCGAAGGCCGAGTAGGACGTCGTCGCGTAGATCGACTCGACGCAGCGGCGCACCACAGCGAACGCGTTCTTGCTCGGGATGACGATGGAGACGACCGGCTGGCCGACGACCGGGTAGCGGACGTTCCACGTCCCCGCCACGTGTCCCGGCTCGACCACAGCCGTGGGGCTTCCCTCGGCCGCCAGCGCCGAGGCGAGCACCGCGGTCGCCGTCGCCTCCGGCACCGGGGGCGCCCCCGGCACCCGGCCCGCCACGATGCCCGGCGCCTGCTGGACGGTGGCCCCGGCGTGGGCGAGCCGGAGCTGCAGGTCCCACACCTCGGCACCGGGAAGGTCCCTGAGCCCCTCGGCGGCAAGCACACTCGAGGTACGGAACCACGTGACACGGCCCAGGTACGGCATGGAGTGGAGCAGCTCAGGGTTCCAGGCGGGCTTGAAGAACGGGTCCCGTCGCATCGCGCGCTCGATGCCTCTGGAGCTCGGCGTGAGGATGCAGACGTCGTCGCCTCCGTAGACCATGTCCGCGTTCGGGGAGGTCATGGCGGCGCGGGCCAGGAGGGCCATCGAGTCGGGGTAGAGGACGTCGTCAGGTCCGACGAGGACGACGAAGTCGCCCTCGACGCCCGGCAAGGCGGCGTTCACGCGCGACGCCAGGCTGCCGTCCGCGCAGACGAGGACCCGGTGGCGACGGTCGCCGGGGACGTTTTGGAGCTCGGCATGAGTGAGGACTGTGAGGTCGAGGTTCCCGTACGTCTGGGCGAGCACCCGGGACACCGCCCGGTCTCGAGCCGGCGCCGCCTGTCCCACCACGTCGAGGAGCACGCTGACACTGGGCGGGCGTCCGGACCCTGGAACCAGGACCTGGTCGCCATCGCGGGCCTTCAGCCACGACTGGTAGGCCCGGTGCTGGGTCGTGCCGTGGTTCATGACGGTGAAGTACGCGGAACGTGCTGCGCGGGCGGCCCGGGGAGCCTTCTCGAGCCCTTTGCGGGCGAGCGACCTCGCGCTCTTCTTCATCCGACCCGCGAGGTTCTGGGAGTCCGGCACGGCGGTCACCCTATCGGCCGGCCGCGGGGGCCGAGACGTCCGGGCACCATCGCCCGAGGTGGCGCCTGGCGCTCACGTCGCGTCGAAGGCGGGTTCGACCGAGAGCGGCTCGCCCGGCACGGGATACCCCTCGTAGCGGCGGACGACGGGGATGACGCGAAGTGTCACGGGGAGCATGACCACCTCCACGCCGACCTTCCAGACGTAGCCGACGACGATGTAGTTGAGCAGCGTGCCGGGCCCGATGAGGCCGCCGAACGCGATGCTGCAGAAGATCGTCGTGTCGGCGAGCTCGCCCACCAGCGTGCTCGAGACGAGCCGCCACCACAGCGACCCCGGCCGGGCGCGGTCGCGGAGCCGGACCACGACGTACGCGTTGAGGAACTGCCCGGCGAGGAAGCCGCAGAGGCTCGCGGCCACGATCCGAGGGACGAACCCGAGCACGGCGTGCCAGGCGGCGGTCTGGTCGAAGGTCGCCGCAGCGGGGGCCGAGTCGATGACGAGGAAGGTCAGCGAGGCGAGGAGCGCGATCGCGAAGCCGAGGAGGATCGCCCGCCGGGCGAGCCGCATCCCGTACACCTCCGCGAGCAGGTCGCCGAGGATGTACGTGAGGGGGAACAGGAAGGCGCCGCCGTCGGTGACGATCGGCAGGACGGGGAAGCCGAGCACGCTGAGGTCCGGCCCGAATGCGATGAGCTTGGTCGCGCCGATGTTCGACACCAGGAGCAGCGAACAGAACAGCGCGAGCACGATGTCGTACATCCTGGTCGAGGCGGGCTGTCGCAGCACCGGGGCGGGCGTCCTCATCTCGGCGGTCACGGCCGCATGCTACGTCGAACGCGCTTCGTCCCTGTACCTGTGGGTGGTTCGTGGCAGGATCGGGTCATGGATACCGAATCCGACTTCATGCCGGACGAATCGGAGCAGCTCGACCAGATGCAGCCCGAGGAGACGTTGCTCGACCGAGGCGTCGCTGACGTGCTCGACGAGGGCTACACGGCGCCCGAGCACTGGTCCGCGGCCGAGGGCTTCGGCAACACGGCCTCCGAGATGCACCAGGGCGAGAGTCTCGACCAGAAGCTCGCGGCCGAGGTGCCCGACGTCATCGACACCGGCGACAGCGACAGGGACTGGCGCGACGACCCCGACGATCCCAAGGAGGAGCGGGAGGTCGGCAACCGCCGTGCCGGTCGTCTCGTCGGCGCCAACCACGGCTACGACGGCGAGGACGTCGAGAGCGACACGATCGGCGAGGACGTGGGCATCGACGGTGCCGCCGCCTGCGCCGAGGAGGCCGCGATGCACATCATCGACCCCAGCGACGACGACGTTGACTGAGCGCGACGATCACGCGGGTACGGAGTCCGTGCTGTACCCGCCGATCGAGCCGTACGACTCGGGCATGCTCGACGTCGGGGACGGCAACCTCCTGTACTGGGAGCAGTGCGGCCGTCCTGACGGGAAGCCCGTGGTCGTACTCCACGGCGGCCCGGGTGGCGGGTGCAGCCCCATGATGCGGCGCTTCTTCGACCCGGAGAAGTACTGCATCGTTCTGTTCGACCAGCGCATGTGCGGGCGGTCGACGCCCCACGCCTCGCAGCCGGACGCGGACCTCAGCACGAACACGACCTGGAACCTCGTCTCCGATGTGGAGACCGTGCGGGCAGCGCTCGGCATCGACCGCTGGCAGGTCTGGGGCGGCTCCTGGGGCAGTGCGCTGGCGCTAGCCTACGCCGAGACCCACCCCGAGCGGGTCACCGAGCTCGTCCTGCGCGGCATCTTCATGCTGCGACGGTGGGAGCTGGACTGGTTCTACAACGGGCCGGCCGGGCTCATCCGCCCTGACTGGTGGTCCGTCTTCGAGAGGCCGCTGGGCGGTGAGGCCCGAAGCCACCTTCACGTCGGCACCCCTGGGAACGACAACATCTCCCGTTATCGGGAGCTCCTGTTCGACCCGGAACCCGCCGTCCACGTACCGGCGGCCATCGCCTGGACCACGTGGGAGAACGCGACGGTCAAGCTCGTCACCGACCAGACCATGGTCGCCGAAGGCCAGAACTCGGCCTACGCCGTCGCCTTCGCCCGGATCGAGAACCACTACTTCACCCACGGCGGCTTCTTCAGTCCCGACCAGCTGCTCGAGGACGTCGGCACGATCCGCAACATCCCGAC
>JACRAA010000480.1 GCA_016213595.1 Actinomycetota bacterium
ACCATAGCCACCCGGCTCCCCCGAGGGAGGCAGCAGGCCCGAGGGAACTACCGCTCCACGTGGGCGAGGCTGCGCAGCCCGCGCTCGATGTGCCACGCGGCGAACGCGGAGACCAGCCCGGACGCCGTGCGCTGGACCACCGAGGACGACGCGGTGACCCCGTCCCAGTCGCCCGCGAGCAGCGCGCCGAGGTGTGAGGCCGTCGCGATGTCGACACGCGCAGAGCCGGGCGGCCTGCACGACAGGCACGCCATGCCGCCGGTGCTGGGGCTGAAGTACTCCAGGCGCTCGGTCGTCCCGCACAAGGCGCACTCGGCGAGTGACGGCGCGTAGCCGGCGACCGCGAGGGCACGCAGCAGGTAGGAGTCCAAGATCTGGGCACTCGGCCGCTCGTCACCCGAGCCGAGGGCCCGCAGCGCGCCGACGAGGAGCAGGTAGTGCTGTACGGACGGCTCGCCCTCCTCGCCCACGAGCCTGTCCGCGGCTTCGAGCATGGCGTGCCCTGCGGTGTACCGGGGGTAGTCGCTGACGAGCGGCTCGCCGAACGCGTCCCGGCTCACGGCCTGGGCCACGATGTCGAGGCTGCGACCCATGACGAGCTGGAGGTCGACGTGGCTGAACGGCTCGAGCCGGGCGCCGAACTTCGACGTCGAACGCCGCACGCCCTTGGCCACCGCACGCACCTTGCCGTGCCGGCGGGTCAGCAGCGTGACGATCCGGTCGGCCTCGCCCAGGTTGTGAGTGCGCAGGACGACGGCCTCGTCGGTGTACGTCGGCACGGTCCCTCCTCGGTCAGCCTCCATTGTCGCTGGTCACGCCAGGTCCGGCAGGATCACCACGCGGTCGTCCGTGGGCACCGGAGTCCCGCGGAAGCGGTTGCTCGTGACGATCCACAGGCGACCGTCCCTTCCGACCGCGACGTGCCGCAGCCGTCCGTAGGCCCCCTGGTACAGCGCATCCGAGGACTGCGCCGTCCCGTCCGCAGTGACCATGACGCGCCACAGCCGCTGCCCCCGCAGGGCCGCCAGGTACACCACGCCTTGCCCGGTCACGGCGATCCCCGACGGTGATGCGTCCGCCACCGGCCACGTGCGGAGCGGAGCGACGAAACGGGCGTCGCGGCTCGGGCCCTCGACGATCGGCCAGCCGTAGTTCCCGCCCCGCCGGATGAGGTTGAGCTCGTCGTACGAGTCCTGGCCGAACTCCGATGCGAACATCCGGCCGGACGCGTCCCAGCCGATGCCCTGGACGTTGCGATGACCGTACGTCCACACCAGTGAGCCGTACGGGTTGTCCGCGGGCACGGAGCCGTCGGGCCTGACCCGCAGGATCTTGCCGCCGAGGCTGGTGAGGTCCTGAGCATTCCCGCGGATACTGCCGTCGCCTGTACCCGCGTACAGCATGCCGTCGGGGCCGAACCTGATCCTGCCCCCGTTGTGGATCGCTGACCTCGGAATGCCGCTCACGACGACGTCACCCCCACTGAGAGACCCGCCCGAGTACGTGAGCCGCACGATCCGGTTGTCGGATGCCGCCGTGTGGTACGCGTACAGGACCCCATCGGTCGCGAAGGTCGGCGAGAGCGCCAGCCCGAGCAGACCTCCCTCTCCGCCCGCCACCACACCGGGAACGGTGCCCACGGTGACGGGGTCGGTGCCTGGACGGATGCGTACGACCTGTCCCGAGTCGCGCAACGTCACCAGTGCGTCACCGTCGGGCAGGAACGCCAGGTCCCACGGCACTGCGAGGTTCTCCGCCACGACGACGGCGCCTGCTGCGCCAGGTGTCGGGGCGGCCGTCCCACGGGCGGTGGCGGCGGAACTCCGAAGCGGGCTGATCGAGCCATCCGTACATGCCCCCACGAGGCACGCGGCCGCAGCGGTGAGGACGCTTCGCCGTGACACCCCCGCCATGGGTCGGCTCCCTTCGCCGCTGGCTGCGAACTCTAGGCGCCTCGCTCAAACAGGTACCTCCACGGCTGTTCGGGAATACCTGGGGCCGCTTGGGACTTGGACCCCACGTGGTGGACGAGATCAGGAGCTCCCGTGGCGAACGTTGACAGATCGGGCGTCGGCCTCCGGTCGGAGCGAGGACCCCTCCTCCTGGCCATGATGCTCTCGACGGGACTTGTTGCGATCGACTCGACAGTCATCGCGACCGCGGTCCAGTCGATCGTGGGCGCGATCGGCGGCTTCGCCGAGTTCCCGTGGCTGTTCTCCGTGTACATGCTCGCGTCGGCTGTGACCGTACCGGTGTACGCGAAGCTCGCCGACACCATCGGGCGCAAGCCGATCATGCTGTTCGGCATCGCGGCCTTCCTGCTCGGGTCGGTACTGGCCGCCGTCGCCTGGAACATGCCCAGCCTCATCGCGTTCCGTGCCATCCAGGGCCTCGGAGCGGGCGCCGTGCTGCCGATGGCGATCACGATGGTCGGGGACATGTACACGCTCGAGGAGCGTGCGCGGGTGCAGGGCTACATGGCCAGCGTCTGGGCCATCTCCGCCGTCGTCGGCCCCACGCTCGGGGGCATCTTCGCCCAGCTCGACATGTGGCGCGGCATCTTCCTCATCAACATCCCGCTGTGCCTCGCCGCCGGCTGGATGATCTGGACCCGGTTCCAGGAGAAGGTCGAGCGCCGGTCGCACCGGATCGACTACGCAGGCGCCACGCTCTTCACGGCCGCGCTCACGCTGCTCATCCTCGGCGTGCTGGAGGGCGGTCATGCCTGGAGCTGGGCGTCCTTGCCGAGCATCGGGGTGATGGGGGGCGGAGTCCTCCTGCTCCTCGCGTTCGTCGTCGTCGAGCGCCGGGCGGCGGAACCCGTCCTCCCGTTCCACCTTCTCGGACGCCGCCTGCTGCTGTCGACGAACCTCCTCGGCTTCTGTGTCGGCGCCGCTCTCATCGGGCTGACCGAGTACGTGCCGACCTTCCTCTCCGTCACGACGGGTGCAGCGCCCGTGGTCGCCGGGCTGGCACTGGGTGCCCTCACGATCGGCTGGCCGATAGCGGCGTCCCTGGCGGGCCGGGCCTACCTCCGGTTCGGGTTCCGGTCGACCGCGGTGTTCGGGGGCATGGTCCTCGTCGTCGGTACGGGTGCCTTGAGCCTGTCGACCAGGTACCCCTCGATCCCCCTCGTCGCGGCCATCTGCTTCGTCATCGGCGCCGGTTTCGGGTTCTCGGCTGTGACGACACTGGTCGCGGCCCAGTCGAGCGTCTCCTGGGAGGAGCGAGGCGTCGTCACGGGCACGCAGATGCTGTTCCGGTCGGTCGGCCAGGCACTGGGAGCCGCCGTTCTGGGCGCCGTCGCGAACGCGGTGATCTCCGCCCACGGAGGCGACGAGCAGAACCGCGCCACCATGGCCGCCGCCGCCGGTTCGGTGTTCCTCGCCGCGGCGGTGGTCGCCGTCCTCCTCCTCGTCTCGGCGCTGTCCATGCCACGGCAGCCGACCCCGGCCCCCGTCATCGCCGAGGACTCGCGAGAGCCGATCCCCGAGATCGGCTGAGCTCGCGGGCGGTATCGTCACGACGTGACGTCCCGTCCGCCGCGCCCGCCCGTACCTCACGTGTCCGGTGCCCGGCCGCCCGAGCTCCCGCGCGACCTGCTCCCCCGCCACGTGGCGATCGTCATGGACGGCAACGGCCGTTGGGCGAAGGCGCGAGGACTGCGTCGCACCGAGGGGCATGCCCGCGGCGAGGACGCCCTCTTCGACGTCATCGAGGGCGCCATCGAGCTCGGCATCCCGTACCTGTCCGCGTACGCGTTCTCCACCGAGAACTGGAAGCGCTCCCCTGACGAGGTGCGCTGGCTCATGGGCTTCAACCGTGACGTCATCCACCGGCGACGGGACCAGCTCGACGCGCTCGGCGTACGGATCCGCTGGGCCGGACGTCGGCCTCGGCTGTGGGGGTCGGTCATCCGCGAGCTCGAGGATGCCGAACGGCAGTCGGCCGCGAACACCACCCTGACGCTGCAGTTCTGCGTGAACTACGGCGGCCGGGCCGAGATCATCGACGCCGTACGGAAGGTGGCCGAGCTCGCGAGGGACGGGAAGCTCGACCCGTCACGGCTTACGGAGGAACGCTTCCGCCACTTCCTCGACGAGCCGGACATCCCCGATGTGGACCTCTTCTGGCGCTCCAGCGGCGAGCAGCGGTCGAGCAACTTCCTGCTGTGGCAGTCGGCGTACGCCGAGTTCGTCTTCTCCGACACCCTGTGGCCGGACGTCGACCGTCGGGACCTGTGGCGAGCGGTGGAGGTGTATGCCGGCCGTGACCGGCGCTTCGGCGGTGCGGTCGAGAACGCCGTACGTTCCTGAGTGACCGCCGGGATACACCTCATCATCGTTCCATCGGCGCGACCAGGGCCTTGCACAGCAAGGGTTCGACATGCCAGACTCCCGTGGGGAAGCGTTTTCCCAACAAGCCGTGAAACAGTCACTGCAAACCTTTGCATCGCCTTGACCGGCTCCGGAGCGGACCATAGCGTGACGACGCCGAGCCGGACGAGCAGACTGCGGAAGGCTTGGCACCCTTGGTCGGGACGGTGGCTGGAACTAGGCTCCCGTTCAGGACGAGGGTCTAGGTTGGTATGAAGCCCAGCACGGGCGCGTCAGTTCCGCTGTACATCGGTGTACGGGTCGGCTCCGGCCGCGACACCTGGCGCAGCGTTCCCGACGGGGCCGTACACGGGTGGAGGAAGCACGGTCCCCGAGAGAGCGGAATCCTTACGTGAGTGCACTCAATGAGCTAAGACAGCTGAAGGGGGCGAAGCAGGAGGCCACCGACAACAAGGCTGCCTACGTCTTCCTCCTTCCCTGGCTCATCGGGCTCGTCGTGATCACCATCGGCCCGATGATCGCGTCCCTGTACTTGTCGTTCACCGACTACAGCCTCCTGGCCCCCCCTGAGTGGATCGGGATCAAGAACTACCAGCGGATGATGAGCGACCCGCGCCTGCTCAACTCGATCCGGGTCACGCTCACGTACGTCCTCGTGTCCACCCCCCTGCAGCTCGGCCTGGCGCTCCTCATCGCCGTGGTGCTGAACCGTGGCATGAGGGGCCTGCCGTTCTACCGGTCGGTCTTCTACCTGCCGAGCCTCATGGGCTCGTCGGTCGCCATCGCGCTGCTGTGGCGACAGATCTTCGGCACCGACGGCCTCGTCAACCAGGTCCTCCGCGGGCTCGGCTGGTCGAACCCCCCGGGCTGGATCGCCGACCCGAGCACGGCCCTCTACACGATCATCCTTCTCCACGTGTGGACGTTCGGATCGCCGATGATCATCTTCCTCGCCGGCCTGCGGCAGATCCCGGACATGTACTACGAGGCTGCATCCGTCGACGGCGCCAGCAAGTGGACACAGTTCTGGCACATCACCATGCCGTTGCTGAGCCCGATCATCTTCTTCAACCTGGTGCTCCAGATCATCGGTGCGTTCCAGTCCTTCACGCAGGCATTCATCGTCTCCGGAGGCAATGGCGGCCCTTCGGACTCCACGATGTTCTACACGCTCTACCTGTACCAGCGAGGCTTCGCCAACCTCGAGATGGGCTACGCCGCGGCGATGGCCTGGCTGCTCGTGCTGATCGTGGCCGCCTTCACGTTCGTCAACTTCGTCCTCTCCAAGTACTGGGTGTTCTACGATGACTGAGATCGCAAACCAGCCGGCCGAACCTCAGGTGGCCACCACCACCGCGACCGAGCCGACGAGGCCCGCCGCCCATCGGGCGAAGAGGACGTACAACCCGGTCACCTCGACCATCAAGCACATCGTCCTCATCGCGGCCTCCCTGCTCATGATCTATCCGCTCCTGTGGATGCTCGTGAGCTCGTTCCGCCCGACCGACGAGATCTTCCGAGACACGGGCCTGCTCCCAGCGAACGCGACCCTCGACAACTACACGTTCGGGTGGACCGCGCTCGACCAGCCGTTCGGCTTCTACCTGCTGAACTCGGCGATCGTGGTTGTCGGCTGCATCCTGGGCAACGTCGTCTCATGCTCCCTGGCGGCCTATGCGTTCGCGCGGCTCAAGTTCAGCGGGCGCACCGTCATGTTCGCGATCATGCTGCTGACGATCATGATCCCTTACCACGTGGTTCTCGTCCCGCAGTACATCCTGTTCCAGAACTTCGGCTGGGTGAACACGTTCCTGCCCCTCATCGTGCCGAAGCTGCTGGCCACGGACTCGTTCTTCGTGTTCCTCATGGTGCAGTTCATCCGGGGCCTCCCGCGTGAGCTCGACGAGGCGGCACGGATCGACGGCTGCGGTCACTTCAGCACGTTCTTCAGGATCATCCTGCCGCTCATGGTCCCGGCCGTCGCGACGACGACGATCTTCACGTTCATCTGGATGTGGAACGACTTCCTGTCGTCGCTGATCTACCTCATCGACCCGAAGATGTACACGGTGCCGCTGGCACTGCGCGCATTCCTCGACTCGACAGGGCAGTCCAACTGGGGCGCGATGTTCGCCATGAGCGTCGTCTCCCTCATCCCCGTCTTCCTCGCCTTCCTGTTCGGCCAGCGGTTCCTCATCCGGGGCATCGCGACGACGGGCATCAAGTGAGCTTGCCGGGCTGAGGACCCACACCCGCTCGGGTGCGCATACGTCGTGCCCGGGCATCTTGACCGACACTTCGGAAGGAATCACGTGACAACCCGCTATGCCGTCATCGGAACCGGCCATCGCTGCCAGATGTACTTCGACGCGATCGGAGGTGACCACTCCGACGTCGCCACCCTCGTGGCGATGGTGGACGTCAACCCCGGACGCATCCAGGTGCACTCCCAGCACATGGCGACCGAGTACGGCTACGACCTGTCGTCCATCGTCACGGGTGGACCGGACGAGCTCGAGGACATCCTCAAGCGGTCCGGCGCCGAGAGGGCCATCATCACGACGCCCGACTACAAGCACGCGGAGATGATCGTGCGCTGCCTGGACGCCGGCGTCGACGTGGTGTGCGAGAAGCCGCTGACGATCAACGCGGACATGGCGCACGACATCGAGGAGGCCGTGAAGCGGACCGGACGCAGCGTGGTCGTGACGTTCAACTACCGGTACTCGCCGCGCAACTCCGAGCTCAAGCGGGTCATCTCCTCCGGCGAGATCGGCGACGTGCTGTCGATCACGTTCGAGTGGGTCCTGGACACCGCCCACGGCGCGGACTACTTCCGTCGCTGGCATCGGGAGAAGGACAAGTCCGGCGGCCTGCTGATCCACAAGTCGAGCCACCACTTCGACCTCGTCAACTGGTGGCTCGCCGACGCCCCGACCCGGGTCTTCGCGTCGGGCGGCACCCGGTTCTACGGCGCCGAGAACGCGGACCGTCGCGGCCTGCCGCCGCGCCCGAAGCGGGGCACGCACGACGGCGAGCACACGCCCTTCGAGCTCGACCTCCGCACGGACCCCCGGCTCAAGGAGCTCTACCTCGACCAGGAGCAGTACGACGGCTACCTCCGTGACAAGGACGTCTTCGACACGGGCATCAGCACCGAGGACAACCTGGCCGTGATCGCCGACTACCGAAGCGGCGCCACACTCTCGTACGCGCTCAACGCCCACTCCCCCTGGGAGGGCTACCGCGTCGCGGTGAACGGTACGAAGGGGCGCGCGGAGCTCGATGTCGTCGAGCGGGTCGCTGTCCTCGTCGACAACGGGACGCCGATCGTGGACCCATCCTTCGTGGCCGACCACAGCGAGGGCGGCGAGCGTGTCCGCAGCGACCGGCTCCTCGTCCAGAAGCACTGGGAGGTGGCCAAGGAGATCCCGATCCCCGAGGGCGACGGCGGCCACGGCGGCGGCGACCAGCTGCTCCTGAGGGACGTCTTCGTCGGCCCGAGCAACGACCCGCTGGGTCGTCCGTCCGACTGGGTCGACGGCATGCGGGCCATCGCCGTGGGCATCTGCGGCAACGTCTCGCTGGCCGAAGGCCGCGCGGTGACCCCGGCGGAGCTCGCCCTTCCTCTCGACCGCTGAACGGCCCCTGGACCGTGAACAACGACGGTTACGACGACTGGTACGACTATGTCGCCGCGCGTCCCCGCCTGACGGGTGACGACTGGACGACGCTCGTCTCCGAGGCGTTGGGTGTCCCGCAGCCTGCGGCCGCACCCGCGCCCCGGGTCGTCGGTGTCAAGACGACGGACGGGATCCGGACGACGGAGCTGGCCTGGAGCGTCGGCTACGGGCCGGAGCAGCACGCGTGGTTCCTGCACCCGGACGACGAGGACCCCTCGACGCTGCCGGGTGTGCTCGACCTCCCCTGCCATGCCGGCATCAAGTCGATCGGCGCCGTGCGGCTGCTGGCGGATCCGGCCGCCCGGTCGTACCAGGAGCTGTACGAGGACGGCGTCGCCTTCGCGCCCATGCTGGCAGCCCGCGGCGTGGCAGTACTCGCCCCGGACGCCTTCTCGTGGGGGTCGCGTCGCTTCGACCTCAGCCACCCCGAAGGACAGCTGGAGGGCCTCGCGGAGCTGCTCGAACGGGCCGGGGTGCCGGAAGGTGAGCGGTACGACCGGTTGGCGGGTCTCCACGAGCACCTGGTCGCCAAGCGAGCGGGGGCCATCGGGACGTCGTATGCGGGCATGATCGCCCACGACGACCTGACCAGTCTCGCCGTCCTGCGGTCACTGACCGCTGGCCCTGTCGGCGTGACCGGCTTCTCCGGCGGCGGTGGACGTGCTGCGACGCTGTCGGCGCTGGACGGTGACATCGCGAAGGTCTCGATCGTCGCGATGATGGCGACGAACGAGTCGCTCATCCCCGACCACCTCGACTGCCACTCGTGGCTGCTCAACACACCGTGGCGCCACCAGGTCGTGGACGTGCCGGAGATCGCCGCCAACAGGCGAACGCACGACCTGCACGTCGTCTACTGCGAGCAGGACTCGCTGTTCCCGATGGCCGGCATGAAGGCGGCCGACGCCCGGCTCGCGGAGCTGTACGCGGAGGAGCCCGCGACGTACGAGGGAGTCTTCGTCCCGGGCCCGCACGGCGTGTCGCGGGCGACGCACGAACGGGTGGCGGACTTCCTGACCCGCTGACCCCGCCTCAGCTGGCTGCCGGCGGCGTCAAGGTCGCCTTGGCGCCCTGCTCGCCTAAACAGCGCCGTACCCAGTCCGCGAGAGCACCTGTACCCGTCCGCGAGAGCACCTGTACCCGTCCGCGAGAGGACCTGTGGGCGGCGAGTTCGTAGGGAGCCTCTCGGGAACGCATACAAGGTCTCTCGGGAACGTGTACAAGGTCTCTCGGGAACGTGTACAAGGTCTCTCGGGAACGTGTACA
>JACRAA010000483.1 GCA_016213595.1 Actinomycetota bacterium
CCGGTGGCCTCGCGCGCCTGGCGGCAATACCGGACGTTCGGGACTGTGTTAGGTACGAGCATGGTCGGTCGATGGGTTCAGATACGCGTCGGCGGTCGCGTATCTGCCAGCGAATGCACGTCGTGCTCTCGCTTCGCCTTCTGGGGTTTTCGGGCATGGTCCTCATGTTCGACCTGAATGGCGGAGCTGTGTGCGACCATCGGTGCGTGAGCCCGGAAGACGACGTGGATCCAGACGAGGCGGCGAGGACATCGAGACCGGTTCTTCACCAAAGGACGTCAGATCCGAAGGCGCTCAAGGTCGTGATCTGGCTCGTCATCGCACTCGTGATCTTCGTACTCGTGGGGTCGTATGTCTCCAACGAGTACAGCCGCGCGTTCGGCGGCAATCACAGCGCTACCGACTGGACCGTGACCACCGCGCGGAACAAGGGCAAGCCGGTCGCTGAGAAAGAACGTGACCGGCTCCTGACCGTGCTCGCGCCGGTGCTGGGCAGCCCTGCCCTCACGGCCCTGATCGATGAGTGCGGGCCGAGTGTTCTGGAGAACGTTTTGTCGAGCAGCATCTCCTGCACCCGCGAGTACGTCCTGTACTTCCCCACCCCCAGCGAACCGCCTCTGGCATCCGTGATCTCGAAAGTCGTGGCAGCAGACGCCGGGACTTCTCCTCCGATCGACCGGCAGGCAACTCCGGGCTACATCTCTCAGTCATCCGTGGACTACCTGTCAGGTTGGGTGCTGATCACGTCAAAGCCGGCGATAGCTAACGCCTTCCTCGGTCTCCGACAGCTCAAGACGGTCACCGAAGAGGAAGGCTGGCCGGAGCTTTTGGCGGCCGCATCGACGGGAACCAACGTCGTCGTCACGTACCGCCTCATCTACTTCACCGGCTGACGCGGCCCGGGAGACCCCGCGGGAACGTGCGCCGCAGACCAAAGCGGATCGAGTTGGACCGCCAAAGTTGCCCTCATTCCTAGCCCCTGCTCGCTGTTGAAACTCAAACGGCCAAAGTTACGGCTATCTGGCCCGTTTCGAGATCGATTCCCCGCAACTTTCGCGGTTCACCAGTCTTTGGGACGGCGGGACACGATGCGTCAGCGCCACTTTGTCGGTTCAAGGACGAGTGCTTATGCGGACGATCGCGAGACTCGCTCATCGGCAGTTCCGCGCCCGACGTGGGTTTAAGCGAAGGCGCTGTCATCGGCATGATCGGACCCCCGCGGGCGGCGCTCCGCCTCCGAATCATGCTCCTACCTGCACGCCAGACGACACTCAGGAACCTATTCGAGGCGTCTGCTTCCGCTCGCCCCGTCTACCAGGAGCAGCAGGCGCGAGCCTCCGACCCGACTCCACGTACATCCCTCGATGCGATATTGTCCTGACATATCAGCGAGCGAGGAGAGTACATGTCCGTCACCGTGGCCGGGGCGCCCGTCAGCTTCGGCGTCTTCGAGCTGACACCCGGCTCCGACGACCTGGTCCTGCCCACCGCCGACGAGGTCTGCGCCACCCTGCAGGAGACCGGCTACCTGGGCGTCGACTCGGGTCCGATCGGCTTCCTCGGACGCGGCGACGAGCTGCGCGAGAGGCTCGCACGGTACGGGCTCGAGCTCTGCGGGGGCTGGGTCGACCTGCCCTTCTCGGACGACGCCGCGTTCTCCGCCGCACTGCCCACGCTCGACGCTGCCCTGGACGTGTTCACGTCCGTGGTCGAGGCCTCGCCGTCACGGCTTCCCCTGCCGACGCTCGCCGACTCCGGCGACGCGCTGCGCAAGGCGAACCCCGGTGGCGGGGCCGGCCACACCCTGGACGCAGACGGCTGGGCGTCACTGGCCAAGAACGTCGCCGTGGCCGCCGCCCGCATCCGTGACGCGGGCCTCGAGCCCACGTTCCACCACCACGCGTGCACGTTCGTGGAGACGCCCGACGAGATCGACCACTTCCTGGAGCTCACGGACGTGGGCCTCACGTTCGACTCCGGCCACCTGCTGCTCGGCGGTGGAGACGTCCTGGAGGGCTGGCGGCGCTGGCGTGACCGTATCAACCACCTCCACCTCAAGGACGTACGGGTCGAGCTGGCCCGTGACATCGTCGAGCGCAAGGGCGGGATGATCGACGTCTGGTCCGGGGGCACGTTCGTACCGTTCGGCGCTGGCGACCTGCCGATGAGCACGTTCCTCGGCGAGGTGGTCGCAGCCGGCTTCGACGGCTGGCTGGTCGTCGAGCAGGACCTCTACCCGAGGCCGGGCATCGACTCGCTCCCTCAGGTGCGCGCGGACCACGCGAGCAACCGGGCGGCACTCCGTACCTGGGTGTGAGTGGCCGAGCCCGACGCCCCCTCCTCCCGGTGACCCTCAGTCGCCGACCGTCTCCCGCGCACGCTTGACGATCAGCGGGTCCGGGTCGCCCACGACGGCGCCGTCCTTGTCCGCGTAGTCGAACTGGCTCAGGTAGTGGCGCATCGCGTTGAGCCGCGCGCGCTTCTTGTCGTTGCTGCGGACCATGAACCAGGGAGCATGGTCGGTGTCCGTCCGCGCGAGCATCTCCTCCTTGGCCCTCGTGTAGTCGTCCCAGCGCCCCAGCGACTCGAGGTCCATCGGAGACAGCTTCCAGCGCCGTACCGGGTCGATCTGGCGGATCGCGAAGCGTGTTCGCTGCTCCCGTTGCGTGACGGAGAACCAGAACTTCGTGAGATGCGTGCCGGCGTCGACGATCATCCTCTCGAGCTCCGGGGCCTGCTTCATGAACACGTCGTACTCGTCCTGCGTACAGAACCCCATCACGCGCTCGACGCCCGCCCGGTTGTACCAGGACCGGTCGTACAGCACGATCTCGCCGCTCGTCGGGAACTGCTCGATGTAGCGCTGGAAGTACCACTGGCCGGCTTCGCGAACGCTGGGCGTGGTGAGTGCCACGACCCGGACCGCGCGCGGGTTGAGGTGCTCGGTGAAGCGCTTGATGGTTCCGCCCTTGCCGGCGGCGTCGCGGCCCTCGAACACGATGATGGACCGCATCCCGTTGTCCTGGCCCCAGTACTGGAGCTTGAGCAGCTCGATCTGGAGCAGGTACTTCTCCCGCTCGTACGCTTCGCGGGTCATCAGCTCGTCGTACGGGTAGTCCTGACGCCACGTCTCGACCGCCCGGCCACCGGGGTCGATGAGCTGGGGATCGGGACTCTCGCCGTTCGTGACCGTGTAGCCCTGCGCGACGAGCCGGTCGATGAACTCGCGCAGGTTGTCCTCGGGCTCGGGCACGAGCTCGTCGAACTCCACGGGACCGTTCACATCCAGACCTCTTCTCGGGCCGCAGCCGGTAGTCGGCCCCGCGGGCGACCAGGGGCTCCACGGGGCGTACGGCCACCCTAGCCAGCGCTCAGCCGGCGAGGATCTGGTCGACCACGACTCCTGACTCGGCCGACACCGTCACGAGCTGACGGCTCTCTGCACCGCCGCGTCGGCCCTCGGCCCGGAGATGCTCCGCCGGGAGATGAGGCGGTTCCGCGGTGAGCAGCCGAGCCCGTACGGCGCCGTGCCGCAGGGTGATCCGGCGTCGGGCGCCGCGGAGGTGGAACCGCTGGCCGGGGACGACCACTCCGGCGAGGGAGCGGCCGTCGAGGTCGACGACCTCCGCGCCGCCGATCTCGACAGCGCTCACGCCTGCCACGAAGTACCGGCGGCCGAGCGGGCCGAGGACCTCTCGTCGGCCACGGTCGGCGACACCGGCGCGGGCGAGCAGGTAGTCGTACAGGTGGCTGACGGCGAGCGGGTTCACGTGCCGCGCGTCCAGCTCCGGGCCGCCTGTGACGCGCCAGACAGCGGCTTGGGTGGCGGCGACGGCGTGGGCGATGGTGAGCTCCTCAGCCGCCACGGCATAGCCCGCACGCCGTAGGCGTCGCCGAAGCTCGTCGAGCCCGACCCGGCCGTACCCCTGCGCCAGTACCTGCGTGAGCGTCCAGACGTCCGCCAGCCGTTCGGATCCCAGCCAGGCAGTCTCTCGGTACGCGGCCCCGTTCGGGACGGCCTCGAGGGCCGGGGGCGCACTCGGCGCCAGGGCGTACCCCGCGTGTCGCCCCTCGAGCTGGACGAGCTCCGTCTCGCTGCTGGTGCCGTCCGACCAGCGCACAGGGGTGCCGCGAAGGGTGGTGCGGATGGGGACCGGGTTCGCCCACAGCGGGCTGTACGGGAGGGCGACGCCGGGCAGCACGGTCGCGTCGATGTCGGGGGCGTAGTGGTCGTAGGAACGAAGAGCGGTCATGAGTCGGAGTCCTTGAGGGGGTTGCGCAGGCAGCGCTGGGTGGATGGGTCTGTCAGGCGACGCGACAACACCCACAGACCGCGGCGGCAGCAGCCGTCAGGACGCGGTCGGGACTCATGGGGGAGACGTTACGTGACGAAGGTGGCTGCGGCGAAACCGCCGTCTCGGATGGCGGGCGCACGTGGAGTCTGGCCTGCCGCTCCGGCCGTTCGTCCGCAGGTTGGGTGCTGAAGGGATTGGGTGCTGACGAGGATTGGGTGCTGACAAGGAAGGACGGGAGCGGGATGATAGGCCCGGGGGTACGGATGGGGGCGACATGGGCCGACGTATGCGGTTCACGGCTCGTACGGATGGCTCTCCATGAGCGTTCCCCGTCGGGCCGAGCCCACCCCGCGCTGGCTCCCGTGGGCAGTGGTGGCGGCAGCGACTGGGCTTCTGTTGGGGTCCGCCGCGTACGTGGCGTCGAGCGTGGGGACGTCGATCATCGCTCCGGGGGTGACCCAGGCCGGTCCGGCTGTAGGGGTGCCGATGCCGTACGACGTGGGGTCTGCGGCTCAGACCTACCCTTCTCGCGGCCCGATGGGGACGAGCAGCGCCCTGCGGACCCGCGTCTGGCTGGTCGGCGACGGCGTCCCAGTCATGACGACCGCGGCTGCCCGGGACCGGGCACGCGCTGCGGCGACCCCCAGCAGACTGCACCCGGGTGAGGTGATGGAGTTCAGCGACAGCTTCTACGTGCAGCTGAAGGACGAGTCCGGCGTCCTGGCAGCGGAGGTCCTGGTCGACCCGTCGACAGGAGCTGTCTTCACCGAGTACGGACCGGCGATGACGTGGACGTCCCGTGCGACCGCGTACCCGGTCTCTGCTGAGCGGGCGGTGGTCCTCGCCAATGCGTGGCTGTCGGCGAACGCCGCGGGGCAGAGCGTGAACAGTGCCGACCTGTTCCCCGGCCACTACACGATGCCCACACTCTCGGCGGGGAAGATCCTGGGCCTGCTGTCCGTGAACGCGACCACGGGGGCTGTGTGGTACCACACCTGGCACGGCGCGTTCGTCACCAAGGAGGATGCCTGACGTCGCTCCACCTGAGGAGGGTGTGAACGGGACGGACGTCGCCCGGCCACGCGATACACCTGCTGTCTCCAGAACCGTCGCACTAGGGTGAAGGAACGGCCTTCTTGACCGTGCCAGACGGCAGGAGCACGAGATGAGCTACTCGCTCAGGACCACTGTCAACAAGCCCTTCGACGCCACGGTTGCGGCCACTCGTCACGCCTTGGCCGCCCAGGGCTTCGGCGTCCTCACCGAGATCGACCTGGCTGCGACGCTCAAGAAGAAGCTCGACGTCGACATCCAGCCGCAGGTCATCCTGGGCGCCTGCAACCCCCCGAGTGCCTATCAGGCGCTGCAGGCCGAGGAGTCGATCGGCGTGCTCCTGCCCTGCAACGTCGTCGTACGGTCGGTCGACGCGAACACGACGATCGTGGAGGCCATCGACCCTCGGACCATGCACGAGCTGACGGGCAACGACGCCATGCAGCCTGTGGCCGAGCGAGTGGGCGGGATGCTCCAGGCCACGCTGGACAGCCTGGGCGGCTGATCCCGCCCGTCCCGTACACCCAGCACCCTGCCGGTCCCCCTCAAGCAGGCTGTTGCGACCTGATGCCGCCACCGGCGTCAGTGCTGGTGCTCGTGACCGCTCGAGTCCTTCGAGCTCGAGCGGCGGTTCATGGCCGCCATCATCACGGCCATCATGACCATGCAGCCGACCGCCGAGAGGATGGCGCTGCCTCCGGCTCGCCCGGTGAGCACGAGGAAACCCACCACGAGAAGCATCGGGGCGCACATCAGCAGGTGCATGCCGTGATGTGCCCAGCCATGCTTCTTCCTCCCTCCCCCGACCGGCTCCCTAGCCGGCATCGGTCCGGTCGGGGGCGTGTAGTGGGTGTACGAGTCCTGCGTGGACCCTGGGCTGTACGGGACGGTGGGCTCCATGGGCGCTCCTTGGTTCAGTGGGCCTGCCCCGAGGATCGCGCGCCAACATGGTGAGGGACGATCGGTTCCGTCAAGGTCTGGTGAAGGCTGGCGGAGCTCCTCCCGCTCCTCCGTACGGGCCGGTCCAGTCCGGGGTCGCCTGGGTTCGCGGGAGGGGAATCGGGGGCATCCTGGTACTCCTCAGCGTGCTGGGTCCCCCTCAGCGCAATGACCACCACGTCGACCAGGAGAGTGGGAACGATGGCCAAGAACAACGCCCGAGCCCGGCTCGCTGAGATCCGTCGACAGGAGGAGGCTCGCCTTCGCCGTCGTCGCATCATCGGCATCACCGCCGGTACCGTCGCGGTCGTCGTCGTCGTGGTGATCATCATCTGGGCTGTGGGGCGGACCGTCGTACGTTCATCGAGCGCGAGCGCCGTCGTCTCCTACCCAGGACTCGCCCGCGACCACGTGGACGGCCCCGTGAGCTACAAGCAGACGCCGCCGGCGGGCGGTCCGCATGCGGCCGTCTGGCAGAACTCCGGGATCTACTCCAGCCCGGTTCCCAACGAGAACGCCGTGCACTCCCTCGAGCACGGCGCGATCTGGATCACCTACCGGCCAGACCTGCCGGCCAACCAGGTCACGGAGCTCCGAGGGGACGTGACGGGCCAGCCGTACGGGCTGCTCAGCCCCTACCCCGGACTTCCCGCCCCGGTCGTGGCCACCGTCTGGGGCGTCCAGCTCACGGTGCAGGACGCGAGCGACCCTCAGCTGAAGGCTTTCATCGCCAAGTACGCCGATGGCAGCCAGGCGCCTGAGCCGCGCGGCGAGTGCACGGGCGGCGAGGGGACACCTCTGTCGAGGTGACACGGGGTTCGGTGCTGATGACCGCGCCGGCTACTGGGTGCAGGATCCCGTCGGCTTGCTCGTGCCAGGCGGCGGAGAGACCCGTACGAACGAGTTGCCCGTCGAGTAGGCGTCGAGCTTCCACGGGTTGACGTTCCCGAGCACGCTCGCGAAGCAGACGTCCGTGAACTGCGAGCTCACGAGCCCCTGGATCGACGTCGGGTTCACGTTGCGGAACCGGACGTGGTCGAACGAGAAGCCGCTCACGGTAGCGGTGCTGGCACTGACCGCCGGTCCGGCCTCCACGAGGATCACGGGGTTCTTCGTGCTCGTCGGCATGGCACAGGTGGTGGTGTTGTTGCCGTCGACGCTGACGTTGCTGACCTTGATGTCCGTGAACGTCGCCGACCCGGCCGGCACGTAGCCCGACGGGGACTGGCTGTAGGCCAGCGAGGCGATGAACGCGTTGGTGGCCAGGCAGGCCATCGCGGTGTCGCGGAACGTGATGTTGCGCGCACCTCCCGCCATGTCGGACGTCGACTTCATACGGAGACCGCCCGTCTCGGTCGTGTACATGACGTTGTCCTCGGCCAGGATGTTCTCGACCCAGGCAGCGGTGTGGCTGCCGATGGCCACGCCCCCATGGCCTTTGCGGAGGTAGTTGCCGGCGATCCAGACGTCCGAGCTGGGGCGGCCCTGGGCGCCGTACACGCCCTGTCCTGCTGCGAAGTTCACCACGTCGTCGCCGGTGTCGAAGAAGTTGTTGACGACGATGCCGTTGCTGGTGCCGCCGAACTCAAGGCCGTCACCGTTGTTGGTGTTGAACGTGGTGTGACGGGTGCCGTAGACGGTGACGTTCGCAGAGTCGAGGAACATCACACCGTGGAAGGCGGGGTTCTCCGCGCTGAAGCCGTCGAGGTAGAGGTTCTTCACTCCCACGAACGTCATGAGGCTGGAGCGGTACTGCCCGTACAGCGAGGAGTCGCTGATGGTCGCGGGCGGGTTGACGATCCCGATGAGGTCTGCCGTGTTCTCGCGTGCGTGCGTGACCTGGCTCGCCGCCAGGATGCCGTCTGTGGCGACCTTGGACGCGCTGCTCGCCACGTACTGCGGCAGCGAGGCGCCCGTCTCGTCCACGATGCTGCCCGGTGACGTCCGCTTCCAGCCGTTCCCGTCGATCGTCCCCGTGCCGACGATGCGGACGTTGTCTGCGCCGGCGCCGGGAACGCGGCCGGCCTCGGCCCGCCCGTTGTCCTCGGGGATGACGTTGATCAGCGAGGGCGGCCGCAGGTACGCGGTGTAGCTGGCCTCCGTCGGCACGGGATCCGGGATGCCGTACAGGTAGTAGCCCTTCTCGAGCGGGTAGTCCTGCCACCGGTCGGATCCGAGCAGCCGGGCTCCGGGGGCGAGGTCGAGCGTCATGTTGCTGTGGAGGAACAGGGCTCCGGTCAGGAACGTTCCGGACGGGATGACGACCGTGCAGTTCGGGGTGCTGCAGTCGTCGATCGCCTTCTGGATCGCACGGGTGTTCAGCGTGGTCCCGTCGCCGACCGCACCGAACTGGGGGTCGGTCACGACGGACCGGTGCGTCGGGCTGGCCATCCGTTGGGTGATCGTGGCGCTGGGCGCCGACAGGGACCCGTCGGAGTGGACGGCGCGCACGGAGAAGTCATGGAGGGAGTTCTGGCGCAGCCCGGTCACCTTGAACGCGTGCGCCAGGGTCTTGACGTGGAAGCCATCCGTGTCGCGGCTGTAGAAGCTGTCGATGTACTGCTGGGCCGGCGCGTTCTGACGGGCGTTCTCCTGGGAGGAGCCGAGGATCGCGCCGTCCATGTAGACCCGGTAGTCGACGACCTCCAGCGAGCCGCCTTCGGGCTTGTTCCACACGAGTAGGAGGCTCGTGTCATCCGACGACGCCGCAGGGATGCAGAGGTTGCTGGGAGCCGAGGAGGACACCCCTTCCAGGCGTACGTTCGCCGTCGTGCAGGAGTTGTCGGTCTTCTTGTCGGGCGCTGCGACCGCGGGGGACGCGGCCAGCCCGGCCAGCGAGAGCGACAGTGCCAGGACGACAGCCAGGGATCGGGGTGTATCCACGAGAGACCTCCGTTGGTCAGGATCGGATGGTCCGCACCCTAACAACGGGGACGCATGCAAAGGAAGGCGCTTTCCGTTGATGCCGTCGTTTTCACTGCCCAATTGGAAGTGGTGGGGAGAGCGGGGGCGACCCGACGAGAAGCACGGCGATTCCTGCTGTGCACGGTGACGAAACGTGGACCTGAAGGGTGGAGCTAAGGGGATTCGAACCCCTGACCTTCTCATTGCGAACGAGACGCGCTACCAACTGCGCCATAGCCCCTTGCGGCTGCCAAGACTAGCAGGCGGCCCGGTCGGCCTCCAACCGACCAGGCCGGGAGACGGAGCCCACCGGGCTACTCGCCTGAGGCGCGACGGTGCTCGCGGACCTCGGTCTCGAGGCCCGCGTCGGCAGTGACGGGGACGACTGCCGCAGGGGCCGCGGGGGCCGAGAGGTCGATCGTCCGTACGGTGCGAGGGGTCAGCGGGCGGGACACGTACGTGATCGGTGTGACCGGGATGGGGTCCCACAGGCTCATCGTCGGTACGGGTCCGGAGATCTCGATCGAGAGCTCGTGCTCGGCGAGGAGGTCGTCGTCGAGGCCGGCGGTCGGGATCGCGATCGCAATCGTCTCCTCATCGTCGGACAGCTCCACATCGGCGAGCTCGGCGTCCAGACGGCGGTACATCCTGGCCGTGCTCCACCGTGAGGCGAAGAGCCACACCACCAGGGCAGCACCCCCGGCCGCCGCGGTCCACCAGCGGGTGAGGCCGAGAACCGTGGTCACGGTGAGGAGGACGACGGTCAGCACGAGCAGGAGGAGGATCCGCGTCCGACGCCGGGCCGCGCGGAGCGACCGTACGTGCAGCTCACGCCTCAGCGCCGCCCGCAGCAGCGGTGTCGACACCTCGGCCGTCGGCTGGACGGGGTCGCTGTTCTCACTGAGGCGCAGCAGCTTCGCGTCGTCGGTGAAGTTCAGCGTGTGCTCCACGTCGACGGACGACTGGTCCCGGCGGTTGAGGTACGACGGGACCAGGTAGGCCAGCCAGGCGGCGACGAGTACGCCGAAGATCAGCCCTGTGGTGCCCATGGCGACGAATGTACGACACGGACCGCCGAGTGCCGAGTGGTGCCACGCCGACGGGAGCGAATCCCCTCGCCAGTCAGTTGGGACGGTTCCGGGAGTGCGTCCCGCTCGTACCGCTCACTCGTGCCGGGGAATGCCCGGCCCCAACCGCGCCCACATGCCTTCGGGCACTTCTTCGGCGTTCAGCGCGAAGCACTCGTGGTCGCGCCAGTCGCCGTCGATGTGGAGGAACCTGGGCCGCAGGCCCTCGTAGCGGAACCCGAGCTTCTCCACCACGCGCAGCGACCGGGTGTTCTCGGGGCGGATGTCGATCTCCACCCGGTGGAGCCGCATCGTCCTGAAGCAGTAGTCCGTGGCGAGCGCGACGGCGGCCGGGATGATCCCCCGCCCGGCCCAGCGCTCGTCGACCCAGTAGCCGATGCTCGCCCACCGCGCCGCGCCGTACCTGATCGCCGACACCGTGAGCTGCCCCACGAGCTGTCCCTGCCCCTCCTCGTCCGGGGAGAACCACACGAGCCAGGGCAGCATCTCGCCGCGCTTCGCCTCGTACGTGAACTGGCCGATCATCGACCGTCCGCCCGGCCGCTGGCCCCCGGCAGGCGTGGTCGCGTCCCACGTCCGGAGCCATGACGAGTTGCGGCGCCGCATGAGGTCCCAGGCGCGTACGTCGCGGCGACGGAAGGGCGCCAGCGTGACGCCGGCGTACGAGACCGTGGCGGGCCAGTGGTGCTCCCTGGGGTAGGTCGGCCCGGACACGGTCGGCGCGTCAGTCGTCCAGGAGCCAGAGGTCGACATCGTCACCCGCCGCGACGAAGTCGGTATCCGGCCCGAGCAGGAGAAGGGCGTTCGCCTGGGGAAGCTCGCTCACGAACTGCGGGACGTGGCCGGAGCCCACGGGCGAGACCACGAGGCCGGTGGCGTCATCGGTCACCAGACCGCGACGCAGCTCCAGCACGCCGGGCTTCGAGGTGATGCTTCGTTCGGCCTTCGCGACGTACGTCTCGGGCAGGACCGGATCGGCTCCCATGAGCCTCAGGATCGCCGGCCTGACGAACGCCTGGAAGGCGACGTAGGCGCTCACGGGATCCCCCGGGACCATGATGATGGGCACCTCGTCGTCACCCAGGACGCCGACCCCCTGCCAGCCCCCGGGTTCGAGCGCGACGTCGGCGATGTCGTACGGACCGAGCTCCTGGACCGCCGTCCCGACGATCCCGTCCGGGCCGTCGCCGAGGCCGCCGCTGACCAGGATGAGGTCGGCGCGGATCTGCTGGTCAGTGAGGACCTGGCGCACTTCGTCGACGTGGTCGCGGACGATGCCGACGCGCCACACCTCGGCCCCCAGTGCCTTGGCCGCAGCAGCGAGCAGGTACGAGTCGGTGTCGTACTTCTCGCCGGCACGCAGTCTCCGTCCCGGTGCCGCGAGTTCGCTGCCGACCGAGACGACGACGACGCGCGGGCGAGGCCGCACCAGAACCTTGTCGATGCCACTGGCCGCGAGCACCGCCACGAGGGCCGGGTCGAGCACAGTCCCCTTCGTGACGAGCAGCTCGCCCTCGTCGATGTCCGAGCCCTCGTCGCACACGTTCTGGCCGCGCAGCACGGGCGCGGACACGGTCACGGTCTCCGTGCCGCCGTCGGTGATCCCGGCGGCCACCACCGCGTCAGCGCCTGAAGGCACCCCGTCTCCCGCGCGGATCATCCGCGCAGTCATCGGCGGCAGCGGCTCGTCACCGCGCCACACCTGCCCG
>JACRAA010000044.1 GCA_016213595.1 Actinomycetota bacterium
GGGTCGACGCCGAGGACGGCGCGAAGATCGTCCACCACATCTTCGGCGACCAGTCGACGCAGCTGGCGCACGCGCTCGGGCAGCGCACCGGTACGGACGGCTCTCTCGTCAGCCGGCTGCTGCACGTTCTGGCGCCCGTCGTGCTCGCCTACGCAGGCAAGAAGCTCGGGCTGGCCACTCCCGCCGGAGGCGGCGGCGTGCTCGGCGACTTCCTCGGCAGCATCCTCGCCGGCACGGCGGCTACCGAGAGCGATACGTCGGAGACCCGGCTCGACTCCGGTACAGCGTCGGGGACCGGGCTCGACTCCGGTACAGCGTCGGAGACCGGGCTCGACTCCGGTACCTCGTCGGACAGCGGCGCCGGATCGGGCACGTCGTCGGAGAGTGGTCTGACCACGGGGGCGTCCTCGGACAGAGCCCCTGTTGAGGAGCCGTCGTCGGACAGTGCGCCGGTGGCTGCTGAGCAGCGGCCGCAGAGCGGCGGCAGCATCGTCGACGAGATCCTCGGCGGCCTGTTCGGCAAGCGCTGATCGTATGCGCCTGGTCCTCGCGTCGGCGTCGCCGGCCCGCCTCGAGACGTTGCGGCGTGCCGGCGTTCACCCCACCGTGGTCGTGTCGGACGTCGACGAGTCACTCGTAGAGACCGACGACATCCACGAGCTCGTGAGCGAGCTGGCGAGGCGCAAGGCGGAGGCGGTGGCCGCGGAGGTCCTTCCCGCCGACGATGTCGTCATCGTCGGCTGCGACTCGATGCTCGAGGTGGACGGGACCGTCTACGGGAAGCCCGGCACGCCCGAGAACGCCATGGAGCTGTGGCGTCACCTGTCGGAGGCCACAGGGCTGCTCGTCACCGGCCATCACGTCATCGTGTCGGCGGGGGGCCGTGTCCAGGACGCCAACCGCTCCGCCGAGACGCTGGTGCACTTCGCAGACCTCGCCGAGGAGGAGATCCAGGCGTACGCCGCGACCGGTGAGCCGGAAGCGGTTGCGGGCGGCTTCACGATCGACGGCTACGCCGGGCCGTACATCACCGGCATCGAAGGCGACCCGCACAACGTGGTCGGCATCTCGCTCCCCCTGCTCCGGATGATGCTCGCCGACCTCGGCGTCACCTGGCACGAGCTCTGGGCCACGCCCTCCTGAGGCAGCCACCTGGCGTACCGGCCCCCCGCTCCGACTCTCGGCGGCGCGACGTCGGTTCACCATGTTAAGTGGGCAAGTGGCACCTTCCCATGGCAGATCTGCCGTGGGAACATCAGGTTTGCCCACTTAACATGGTGAACCGATACAGGCACGGGGTGCAGCGACGGGAGGCCGCCTCCCGTACGGGCACGTTCTGACGCACCGCCACCTCCCGTACAGGACCTGTCCGGGTCGCGTGGCAAGGAGTGGGGATCCCTAGACTTCCCCGCGTGCCGCACACCTCCTACGACGTCGCCGCGCTCCGCGACCACTTCCCGTCACTCGCCTCCGGGATCGCGCACTTCGACGGCCCCGGCGGGACCCAGACGCCGCGCGAGGTCGCCGAGGCCATCGCGGCCACCCTCACGGCTCCGCTGTCGAACCGCGGGACCGTCGGCCGCTCGGAGCGGAACGCCGACGCCGCTGTCGCCGCCTTCCGCAGCGCGTACGCGGACTTCCTCGGCTTCCCCGCAGAGGGCATCGTGTACGGGCGGAGCGCCACCGCCCTCACGTACGACCTGTCTCGGGCGATCGCCAAGACCTGGGGGCCGGGTGACGAGGTGGTCGTGTCCCGGCTCGACCACGACGGCAACGTCCGGCCGTGGGTACAGGCGGCCGAGTCGGCTGGCGCGACCGTACGGTGGCTCGACATCGTGCCGGAGACGGGCGAGCTCGACCTCGAGACGCTGACGTCCGCCATCACCCCGGCGACCCGGCTCGTCGCGGTGACCGCGGCGTCGAACCTCATCGGCACGATCCCGCCCGTCCGTACCGTCGCCGACGCCGCCCACGCCGTCGGTGCGCTCGTGTACGTCGACGCGGTCCACTTCGCCGCCCACGAGCTCGTGGACCCGGTCGCCCTCGGCGCCGACCTCGTCGTCTGCAGCCCGTACAAGTTCCTCGGCCCTCACTGCGGCGTGCTCGGCGCCGACCCCGTGCTCCTCGAGACGTTCTGGCCCGACAAGCTGCTGCCCTCGACGACCGTCGTGCCCGAGCGGTACGAGCTCGGCACGCTCCCGTACGAGACGCTCGCCGGCGCCACGGCCGCCGTCGACTTCCTGGCCTCGGTGGACATCCTGGCCGCGGTCGACCCCGCCCAGGTCGACCCGGGCGAGGCGAGCGACCGCCGGGAGCGGCTGGGGCGCTCGTTCGCTGCGATCGACGCCCATGAAGGGGCGCTGCGGGCGCGTCTCGAGTCGGGCCTCGCCAGCCTGCCGGGAGTGCTCGTCCACTCCCGTGCCGCCCGCCGGACCCCGACCCTTCTCGTCAGCCTGCCCGGGCGCCGCTGCCGAGACGCGTACGAGTTCCTCGCGACCCGCGACGTCCTCGCCCCCGCGGGACAGTTCTACGCGTACGAGCCGTACCGTCGGCTCGGGATAGACGACGAGGGCGGCCTGCGGCTGGGGCTGGCGCCGTACAGCACCGAGGACGATGTCGAGCGGGCGCTCGCGGCGCTGGCGGACTTCCTCGCCGACGAGGCCTGACATGGGTCTAGCGGAGCAGCTGGTGAGCGCCTGGGAGCACGTGCTCCAGGGCGTCCCGGGCGTCTTCTCGCTCGAGCTCCGCTCGGGTGGCGCGGTCGTCGCCTCGAGGGAGGCGGATGCCCCCCACTACCCCGCGAGCACGATCAAGCTGGCGGTTCTCCTGGCGTTCCTGCGCGACCGTACCGCCGGCCTGCCCTCCGCACTGGACCCGGTCGTGGTCCATGACCGCTTCCCCAGCGCCGTCGGCGGCGCCTTCCAGCTGGACCAGTCCGGCGACCAGGACGACGAGACCTGGGCCATGCTCGGCCGCGAGGTCGACCTGCTGGAGCTCGCCGACAGGATGGTGACGCTGTCCAGCAACATCGCCACCGACCTCATCGTCGAGCGCATCGGGCTCGAGAGCGTCCGTCGGCTCCTGGTCGACCGTGGCCTGGCCTCGGAGCTCCGCGTCGACCGCCTCATCGGCGACGACGCGGCCGAGGCCGCCGGGACGACCAACTCGGTCACCGCCTCCGCGCTGGCCCAGCTCATGGCCTCGGTGGCCACGGGAGAGGATGGCGACAGCGCGACGGCACTCGGCCTCCTGGCCCGGCAGACCCACCGCGACATGATTCCCGCAGGGCTCCCGCCCGACGTCTGGAGCGCGAGCAAGGGCGGCTGGGTTCCCGGAGTGAAGCACGACGTGGCGCTGGTTCGTCCGCCGAGCGCTCCGGAGTACGTCCTCGCCGTGTGCACGACGTCGCCGCTGCCGCACACCGAGGGGCTGCGTCTCGTCGCGGCGTTGAGCGCTGTGACCTGGAAGGAGTGGGTGGGATGGCACGCATCGTAGAGGTGGCGACGGCACGCCTCGTCCGACAGCTCCACACGCCGTTCGTCACCGCGTTGCGGCGGACGAGCGAGGTCGTCAGCGTCGCTGTGCGGCTGACGGACGCGGACGGGCGGACCGGATTCGGCGAAGGGCCCCAGGTGTGGCGGGTCACGGGTGAGTCGCTCGCCGGCATCGAGGCGTGCGTCCTGGGTCCGCTCGCCGACATCCTGCTGGGCTGGGACCCAGCCGATGAGGCGCCCTCCGCAGCGGCCAGCACCCTCGGCGCGGCCGTCGTCGGGAACGGCGGAGCGAAGGCTGCCTGTGAGATGGCCGTCCTCGACCTCCTGGCCCAGGAAGCCGAGCTTCCCCTCGCCCAGCTCGTCGGCGCGACGACCTCGTCGGTGGCGACCGACGTCACGCTCGCGGCGCAGGGTGGCTTCGACGAGGGCGTCGACGCGTCCCAGTTCGGACAGCTCAAGATCAAGGTCGGGCTCGACCCTGCCGACGTCGACCGCGTTGTCCGCATCGCCCAGGAGGCGCCGGGCAGGCCGGTACGGATCGACGCCAACCAGGCCTGGGACCTCGAGACGGCGTCGCGGAGCATTGGCGCACTGCTCGCGGCCGGAGTCGTACTCGAGTTCGTCGAGCAGCCCCTGCCTGCGTGGGACCTCGCCGGGCACGCGGAGCTGCGTCGCCGGTGGGGTACGCCCATCGTGCTCGACGAGTCCGTGTTCTCGATCCACGACCTGCGCCGCGCCATCGACGTACAGGCGGGGGACGTCGTGAACATCAAGCTGGCGAAGTGCGGTGGGATCTATGCGGGCCTTGCCATCGCGGCGGAGGCGACCGGCGCCGGCCTCGGCCTGATGGTCGGCTCGATGATGGAGTCCGAGCTGGGGGTCTCCGCGGCCGCCGCCCTCGCCGCCGCCATCAGCCCGGACGCGGTCCATGACCTCGACGCGGCCTGGTGGTCGATCCCGCTGAGCGACGCCGCCAGCCCGTACCGTGATGGCCGCTTCGTCCTCGACCCGTCGCCGGGTTCGATGCACGCCGCGGGACGCGTCGTCCCCGACTCCGGGTGGTACGCACGCGGCTGACCTGAGGGTTCGGCCTTCGCCGTGACGGTGGGCTTAAGCCTTCACCCTGACGGTGAGCGCCCAGAGCGAGGCATCGGAGGTGAAGGCGCCCTCGTGCTGCGCGTCGCTGAAGGTGAGCGAGCCGCCCCCGGAGGCGGTGATTGTCCAGCCGTACGAGGGCAGGGTTGCGGTGAGGGTCGCGAGCACCGACGCGGCCTTGGCCCCCTCGCCGACGGCCGTGATCACGTTGGCCTGGTCGACCCGCTGCACGATGGTGACTGCGGTGGGGAGCAGCACCCGGTCGCTCGGCCCGTTCTTCCAGCCCAACGCCGCCATCGTGACCGTGCCGGAGGGGGCTGCCCTGACGGCCGACGGTGTGCTGGGCGGTGAGGAGACGCCGGCCGCGCCGGCTGAGCACCCGGTGAGGGCGAGGGCGAGGCAGGTCACGGCGACAGCTGCCCGGTACGTACCGGCCCTCGCCCCGTGACGAGAGGCCAGTTCGTGCGCCGCCACGCCGTACCGACGGCGCGTGTCGTGGCCTTTCGAGCTATTCCTGGACAAGGTTCTCGAACCGGCTGTGCATGACCGCGATGCCGCTCGTCTCGGCCGGGTCTCCGCGGCGGACGCTGAACGACAGGGCCCGACGGACCTGCTCGATCCCTCTCGTCCTGTCCAGCGCCGCGACACCACCGTTGATGCTGAACATGCCCGGACGCAGCGGCAGGCGGGGGATGACGACGTCGACGGACCCGGTGCCGGGCATCAGCGTCGGGAAGGAGAAGCCGCCGTCGGTGGAGGTGTGACCCCAGACGACGAACCCCGTCTCGTGCTCGATCTCGAAGCCGAAGACGGGCTTGTCGACCGGGGCGTGGCACGTGAAGTGCATGCGGATCGTCATGTCGTCACCGGTTCTGACTTGGTCGAGGGCGTGACCGTTCGACAGCACCTCGAACCGGTCGATCGTCACCTCGCCGCTGCCGACATGGCCCTTGATGTGCTCCGCGCCCGCAGCCTCGGGAGTCGTCGTGTTGTGCGCCTGGTCGGCGTACTCGTCGATGACGTCCTGCGCCCGGCCGACGCCCATGAGCTGGCCTCGGCGCAACCACGCCGCCTCGTCGCAGAAGGTGCGCATCTGGTCGATCGCGTGCGAGACGACGACGACGGTACGACCCTCGCGCCTCAGGTCGGCGAACTTCTGCGTGCACTTCTCCTGGAACGCCATGTCGCCGACGGCGAGCACCTCGTCGACGAGCAGCACGTCGGGCTCGACGTGGATGGAGACCGCGAACCCCAGCCGCACGTACATGCCGGACGAGTAGTTCTTCACCGGCTGGTCGATGAACTCGGAGACGCCGGAGAAGTCGACGATCGAGTCGAACTTCCGGTCGATCTCGGCCTTGCTCATGCCGAGGATCGCGCCGTTGAGGTAGACGTTGTCGCGGCCCGACAGCTCCGGGTGGAAGCCTGAGCCCACCTCCAGCATCGCGGCCATCCGGCCGACGTGGCTGATGGAGCCCTTGTTCGGGCGCAGGATCCGCGCCATGCACTTGAGGAGGGTGGACTTGCCGGAGCCGTTGTTGCCGAGCAGCCCGAACGTCTTGCCCTGGTGGATCTCGAGGTCGACGTCACGCAGCGCCCAGAACTCGTCGTACCGGGCCCGCCCCCCCTTGATGACCGTGGCCTTGAGCGAGCGCTGGCGGTCCCGGTAGATACGGAACGACTTCGAGACGTCGGAGACGACGACGGCGGGAGCGGTCACAGCTCCTCCACGATCTGTGCGGAGAACCGGCGGAACACGAGTGCGCCGATGACGAGGGCGACGACGGCCCAGGCGAGCATGATGCCCCACCGCTGCAGCGGCGGCACCGCGAAGTCGTACAGGACGTTCCGGTAGGCCTCGACGAACTGGAAGCCCGGGTTGAGCTGGAAGATCGCGACGAAGGGGAAGTGGTACTTGTCCTGCGCCTGCTGGACGTACGAGAGGGGGAGCACGATCCCCGACGCGTAGAGCCACAGCTGCAGGAAGATGCCCCAGATGTGCTGGATGTCGCCGAAGTAGACCATGGCGATCGAGAGCACCAGCGAGACACCGAGCACGAACGCGATGTTGAGCAGGACGACGGGGATGAGGACGGGCAGCCGGAACAGCACCCGGGCGCTTCCACCGGCGATCCCCATGAACAGCGTCAGCGCCGCCAGCTCCGTGACGAACGTGCTGGCCAGGGCGAAGATGCTCGACGTCGGCAGCACGAACCGGGGGAAGTAGACCTTGGTGAGGAGCCCGGCGTTGTCGGTGAGTGCGCCACGTCCGATCGAGGTTCCGGTGGCCAGGAACCCCCAAGGGATGATCCCGCAGGCGACCCACAGCGCGAAGCTCTTGAGCCCCGAGTTCGTGCCCAACGGCGGCTCGGCGCGGACGAGGATCCCGAACACCAGCGAGTAGACGGCGATGTTGGCGAGGGGGTTCAGCAGGGACCACAGTCGTCCGAGAACGGACTTCTTGTACTGGCCCTTGACC
>JACRAA010000484.1 GCA_016213595.1 Actinomycetota bacterium
ACCAGGCCCCCGACGGGTCGGCCCTGGCCCGACCTGCCGCCCGTGCGTCCCCCGCGGACGGGTGCCAAGCATGGTCTCGTCATCGCGATGTGCAACCAGAAGGGCGGCGTCGGCAAGACCACGACGACGATCAACCTGGGCGCCGCGCTCGCGGAGACCGGGCGCCGAGTGCTCCTCGTCGACTTCGACCCCCAGGGCTCCGCATCGGTCGGGCTGGGCGTCAACCCCCACACGCTTGAGCGCACGATCTACAACCTCCTGCTGAGCCGCACGATCGACTCGGCCGACGTCATCGTGTCGACCAACGTCGAGGGCATGGACATCCTCCCGGCCAACATCGACCTGTCGGCGGCCGAGCTGCAGCTCGTCAGCGAGGTGGCCAGGGAGCAGACGCTCAAGCGGGTGCTCGACCGCCTGCGCGGGAAGTACGACCTGATCCTCATCGACTGTGCTCCGTCCCTCGGCCTGCTCACCGTCAACGCCCTCACCGCGGCGGACAAGGTGATCACCCCCCTCGAGTGCGAGTTCTTCGCCCTGCGGGGCATCGCGTTGCTCACCGACACGGTCAACAAGGTCAAGGACCGCCTCAACCCCGACCTCGAGATGCTGGGCATCCTCGGCACGATGTTCGACGCGCGCACGCTGCACAGCCGCGAGGTGCTCGACCGGGTGGTCCAGGCGTTCGGCGAGACGGTCTTCCACACGGTCATCCGTCGCACGATCAAGTTCCCCGAGACGAACGTCGCCGGGGAGCCCATCACGACGTACGCCCCCGCGTCCTCTGGCGCCGAGCAGTACCGGATGCTCGCCCGGGAGGTGCTCGCGAGATGCCCCGACGCGTAAGCCTGCCGGGAGCGAGCGAGCTCTTCCGCGGTGGGCAGGAGCCCGCCGACCAGGGCCAGGGCGGTACGGCCTCGGGGCGTGTCCGCCACGACGAGAAGATCACCGTGTACGTGTCGGCCGAGGAGCTCATCAAGCTCGAGCAGGCACGCCTCACGCTCCGCGCCCAGGGCATCGCCGTCGACCGCGGCCGGCTCGTCCGGGCCGCCATCGCCGCCGCGCTGGCGGACCTCGAGGAGAACGGCGACGCGGCGGACGTGGTCGCCCGGCTCGGGGACTGATGTCGGAGCCATCCCCGGGCACCGGCGGAGAGAGCCGGGGGGGCAGGGCGGAGCAGTTCTCCGTTCACCTCCACAACTTCTCGGGGCCGTTCGACCTGCTCCTGCAGCTGATCTCCCGGCACAAGCTCGACGTCACCGAGATCGCGCTCGCCGCGGTGACGGACGAGTTCATCGCCCACATCCGTGGCCAGGGGACGAGCTGGGACCTCGAGCAGACGAGCCAGTTCCTCGTCGTCGCCTCCACCCTGCTCGACCTGAAGACCGCACGGCTGCTCCCGCAGGGAGAGGTCGAGGACCTCGAGGACCTCGCGTTGCTCGAGGCCCGGGACCTGCTGTTCGCGCGGCTCCTGCAGTACCGGGCGTTCAAGCAGGTGGCCGCCTGGATCGACCAGACGCTGGCCACCGAGGGGCAGCGCTACGTACGTCCGGGCGGGCTGGAGCCGCAGTTCGCCGCGCTGCTCCCCGACGTCGAGCTCGACCTCTCACCCGACGCCTTCGCCGCCCTCGCCGCGCGTGCCATGGAGCCGCGGGCAGCCGTCGAGGTCTCGGTCGCGCACATCCACCGGGTACGGGTGAGCGTCGCGGAGCAGGCCGTCCTCATCGCGGAGCGGCTGCGGCGGTCCGGCTCGGCGACGTTCCGGGCGCTCATCTCCGACGCCGCGGACAAGCTGACCGTCGTCGCCAGGTTCCTCGCACTGCTGGAGCTGTTCCGCAGCTCCTCCGTACAGTTCGAGCAGATGACGCCGCTCGGTGAGATCGTTGTCCGCTGGACAGGGACGACAACCGGCGAGGTCGAGGTCTCCGATGAGTTCGACCAGCCGGTGGCACCGGCGGGCGAGGAGTGACGGATGACGAGTGACGGGTGAGGAGTGAGATGACGGAGCAGGTCGAGACACAGCTCGACGAGGCCGCGCTTTCCGGCGCGGTCGAGGCGTTGCTGCTCATGGCGACCGAGCCGATGCCGGCGACGGAGCTCGCCCAGGCGCTGCATGCGCCGGTGGCGCGCGTGGAGGCGACCCTGGCCTCCCTTGCGAGGTTCTACACGGAGACCGGGCGCGGTTTCGAGCTGCGCCACGCAGGCGGCGGATGGCGCTACGCGACGCGCCCCGAGCATGCCGCGGTGATCTCGGCGTACATCCTCGAAGGTCAGCACGGCCGCCTCTCCCAGGCCGCGCTCGAGACCCTCGCGGTGATCGCCTACCTCCAGCCCGCGAGCCGCAGCCGGATCTCGGCCGTCAGGGGCGTCAACGTCGACGGCGTCGTCCGTACCCTGCTCGCCCGTGACCTCATCGTTGAGGCCGGGCGCGACCCGGTGTCCGGTGCCGTGCTGTTCACGACGACGCCGTACTTCCTCGAACGCATGGGCCTGACCTCGCTCGGCGACCTGCCGCCGCTCGCGCCCCACCTGCCGGACGCGATGACGCTCGAGGCAGAGCTGCTGGCCGCGGCCCAGCCGATGTCCCTACCGACACCTGAGGAGTCCCATGACACCGACACCCCGTAAGCCACACACCGGACGACAGCCGCGCAGCGAAGGCCGCCGCCCAGGGACACGGCCGCCGC
>JACRAA010000485.1 GCA_016213595.1 Actinomycetota bacterium
CACGGCAACGCGAGGATCATCGACATCACCCCCGGCCGGATCGTCGAGGCCCTCGGCGACGGCGACATCGTCATCGTCGCCGGCTTCCAGGGCGTCTCCCAGACCACGAAGGACATCACGACGCTGGGTCGCGGCGCCTCCGACACCACGGCAGTCGCCCTCGCGGACGCGCTCGACGCGGAGTACTGCGAGATCTACACCGACGTCGACGGAATCTTCACCGCCGACCCCCGCATCGTCCCCGGTGCCCGCAGGATCCCCGAGATCTCGTACGAGGAGATGCTCGAGCTCGCCGCCAACGGGGCGAAGGTCCTCCACCTGCGGTGCGTGGAGTACGCACGGCGGGCGAGCGTCGGGGTCCACGTCCGCTCCTCGTTCTCCACCAAACCCGGCACCTGGGTAACCGACTCGTCGCTCATCTCGAAAGGACCCACCATGGAGGCCGCACTCATCACCGGGGTCGCCCATGACCGCACCGAGGCGAAGATCACCGTCGTCGGTGTGCCCGACAAGATCGGCGAGGCGGCACGCATCTTCGAGACCGTCGCGGCCGCAGGCATCAACATCGACATGATCGTGCAGAACGTCTCCGTCCAGAACGCGTCGACGGCGATCTCGTTCACATTGCCGCAGTCCGACGGGAAGGTCGCCCTGGCCGCCCTGCGGTCGGCGAAGGCCGCGATCGGGTTCACCGACCTGCTGTACGACGACCAGATCGGCAAGGTGTCCGTCGTCGGCGTCGGCATGCGCTCGCACCCGGGCGTGTCCGCGACGTTCTTCACGGCGCTCGCCGGGGCGGGCATCAACATCGGGATGATCTCGACGTCCGAGATCAGGATCTCCGTCGTCGTGCCCGCCGAGCAGGTGGACGACGCCGTACGGGCGGCCCACACCGCGTTCGGTCTGGACGCCGAGGGCGAAGCGGTGGTGTACGGCGGCACCGGTCGCTGATCCGTCCGAACCCGCCATCGCTGAGCGGCTCGCCACCGGGCATACTGTCCGCAGCCGAGCGCGACCACGGCTGCGGGGTGACCTGACGGGCAGGAGGCGGGCGTGACAGCGACGGTGCTGCAGACCACGCTCAGTGTCGTGCTCCTCGCCTGGGCCTACCTGGTCGCGAGGAGCGTCCCGTACCACCGTGCCTGGATCTGGACCGGCACGGTCCCGGTCGTCGTGCTGGGCTACCTCTCTCTCGTCGCCCGCGTTGTGTTCGAGGGCAGCCCTGGCCGCGTCCAGGCTGTAGTCGCCACGATCGGTGCCGGGCTCGTCGGGATGGCCGGCGCGGCCTGCCTGGTTGCGTTCGCCGCCGTCTCCGCGGCCGCCGGCCGAACGTCCGTACCGGCACGCGGGTTGCCGGAGGACCCCGCCGCCACCGGTCGGGACGGCGAGGAGCGGGTCATCATCCCTGACGAGGCGGACCAGGCCGGAGGCCGCAGCGGGGTGGAGCGAGTCGTCGAGCCGCACGCCGGCCTGCGTCGCGGTCCCCGACGGGCACTTCCCCCCGACGACGGCGACGGGTGAAACGGAAATCAAGGGGCGGGGGACCGGCGTGACCGGCCGGACCCAGCGGTTCTCAGCGCTTCATGAGCTGCGCCGCGCGCCCACGCGCGAGGTCGGCGTCACCGGTTCTGCCCTGCGCGTCGTACAGCCTGGCGAGGTCGGTCCAGGGCTCGGGAGCGGTGGGCCGCAGCCCGGCCGCCCGCAGGAACGCGGCCTCGGCATCGGCCGGTCGCGCCAGCTCGGCGAGCGCGATGCCGCGCGCGAGGTGAGCGTCGACGTTCGTCGGGTCCACCGCCAGCGCTGCCTCGGCGGCCTGCAGCGCGCCCGCATGGTCGTCGGCCAGGTCTCTCGCCGTGGACAGCGTGACGAGGCACTCCGTCGACCCGGGGAGACGGGCGCACGCGTCACGCAGGGGAGCCAGGACGGGTCGGACGTCCGCGCCTGAGGTCGGGACGAGCGCGGACAGCGTGAACGCGACCCGTCGGGTCAGATCGGGGTCCCACGGCTTGGCCGCGATCGCGTCCGCGGCCGCGATGCTCGGCACCGGCACCGTGAGGACGCGTGAGTACCGGGCCTCGGCGAGGACGAGCGTCGCCCCGAGCAGCAGCGCCACGAGACCGGTCGCCGCCGAGGTGCCGACACGCAGCGGCCGCCCAAGGGGCTCGTCGTGCCGTACGGCCAGCGCACCGCCGACGACGACCGCCCCGAGCGTGGTGGTGACCGGGTCGGTGAAGGACGTCAGGTACGTCGCGAGCAGCCCCGCGGCCACGGTCGCCGCGACGACGAGCTGGGGGGACCTGACCGCCAGCGCGTCACGTACGGCGACGGCTCCGATCGCTGCGAGCGCCGCGAGGCCGAGCAGCCCGGTCGCGCAGGCTACCTGGAGGACCACGTCGTGCGGCGAGTCGGGTGGGGCGTACGGGCCGACTGCAGCGGCCCACCGCGCGGTGTGGAACGGGTTGACGGCGTCGACGAACCGGGACGGCCCGACACCCGCCAGCGGATGGGCGAGCCAGAGCCGTACGGACTCGTCCCACAGCAGGATGCGGCCGGTCACCGTCGACTCCGCGAAGGGCGATGCCCCCGTGACCCGCGCGGCCGTGGCGGGGACGAGGAGCGAGCCGACGATGACGATG
>JACRAA010000487.1 GCA_016213595.1 Actinomycetota bacterium
ACCTTCACCAGCACCTGGCCACGTTCCGGTGCCGGGTCGGGCACTTCGACAAGCTCCAGCACCTCGGGACCGCCCGCCTCGCGGGCCTGCACTGCACGCATGGACCCGACTGTAGACGGAGGCCGGGAGGTACCGGGACTGGATACCGCCGCTCGTTGCGTTGGCCGTTGAGGGCGCCCTCTTGCTGTCCGGTCCCGCTCACGGCACCGGCAACCGGGTCGCCATGATGTGCGTATGAGCGAAGACCCTCCCCTCGTACAGACCGCTGCGGGACGCGTCCAGCGCGTGTGGCGAGGAGCCTCCGCGGCCTTTTACGGCATCCCTTTCGCGCAGGCGCCGGTCGGGGAGCTGAGGTTCGCCGCGCCCGTGCCGGCTCTCCCCTGGGACGGGGTACGGGACGCGTCGCACCCGGGCCCCACGCCGCAGCGGAGGCCGTTCGGGCCCGTCACGACGATCCCCGAGCCCTCCGTCCCGGTGACGAGACGCTCAACGTGAACGTGTTCACGCCGGCGCCCGGCGACGTGTCGGCCGGGCTCCCTGTCCTCGTCTGGATCCACGGCGGCGGCTTCTTCGCCGGGTCGTCGTCGAGCCCCTGGTACGACGGCCGGTCCTTCAACCGGGACGGCGTCGTGACCGTGGCCGTGTCGTACCGGCTCGGGTTCGACGGCTTCGGCTGGATCGCGGACGCCCCGACGAACAGGGGTGTCCGTGACATGGTCGCGGGGCTCGAATGGGTCCGGGACAGCATCGCGGCGTTCGGCGGCGAGCCTTCGCGGGTGACCATCGCCGGACAGTCGGCGGGGGGTAGCGCGGTGATGACACTGCTCGCGTCACCCCTTGCCCGGGGACTCTTCCACCGTGTCATCTCGCACTCGGGCGGCGGCCTCACGGTCTCGGTCGAGGACGCCGAGAGCCATGGCCGCGAGCTCGCACGCCGGGCCGGGGTGGAGCCGACAAGGGCCGGCTGGTCAGCGCTCAGCGAGGACCAGGTGCTCGACCACCAGCTGGCCTACCAGGCGCCTTCGGCTCCGCCGGCCACGCCGGTCGACCTCGTGCGTACCGCCCTGGCGCGCGGCGGGCCTGGACTTCCGTTCAGACCGCTGGTCGGGGACGAGGTCCTGCCGGTCAGCATCATGGAAGCGCTGGAGCAGGGCGTGGGTGCCGATGTGGGCCTCGTGGTGGGAACGGTGGCTCACGAGTTCACGCTCATGGCCGCGGACAGGGCCGAGGCGTGGGCAGGGACTGACCCCGTCCAGGCCCTCGTCGCCGGCGGGCTCGAGCAGGAGGCCGCCAGCGGGTACGTCGGCGGACACCCCGAGCTCACGAGTACCGCCCTGATGCTGGGCCAGCTCGGTACGGACCTCACGTTCCGTATCCCTACGATCGGCTGGGCCGACAGGCACGGGCCGCGGACGTGGGTGTACGACTTCCGGTGGCCGACGCCGCTCGCGGGCCTCGCGTACCACTGCCTCGACCTGCCGTTCGCGTGGGACCTGCTGGACGCCGCGGGGGTGGCGGCCGTCTGCGGCGACGCGCCGCCCCAGGAGCTGGCCGACGAGATGCACTCAGCCTGGGTGCGGTTCATCGAGACGGGGGATCCGGGCTGGGCGCGCTGGGACGGCCACAACCCGCGCGTCTTCGGTGGCGAGCAGCGCGACACCTACGCGCCCAGCCGCGTGCTGGACGCGGCCAGCTAGGTCCTCTCGCGGACACGTACAGGCCCTATCGCCGACGCGTACAGGTCCTCTCGCGGACGCGTACAGGCCCTCTCGCCGACGCGTACAGGTCCTCTCGCGGACGCGTACAGGCCCTCTCGCCAAAACCGGCTTGCCGTCGAAAGGCCACGACACGCGCGGTCGGTACGGCGTGTTGCTGCACCAACTGACCTCTCGAGCGAGCCACCCGGCCTCCGGAGCCGAGGTGGCCATCTGCACGCCCACACCTCTGCCACCGACGCGCAGACCGCTTGGCACGTTTCAGGTAGCTTGACGTCTAACGATTCGGTAACGAAAGCCGTCACGTTGACGGGATCCGCCAGGAGAGGGGACCGTCCACGACCAGCGCCGATCCGATCGACCGGGGGAGCAGTACGAGGTCGGGCGGACCGAGCAGAAGGCCCGGCCGACGGCCAGCATGCGCAACCGGCCAACGCCGCGATGACAAGGGAGGTCAAGAGAAGAAGAGCTGCGCGCTCGGAGGGACTCGAACCCCCAACCTGCTGATCCGTAGTCAGCTGCTCTATCCATTGAGCCACGAGCGCTTGGGTGAAACCGAAGGGTGAGTCTATCCCACTGTCACCGAGGGCGTCCAAATCACAGCCCGGGACTGCGTTTTCCCTAGTCAGCGCTCACGCCGCCAGCCCAGTCCCCGCCGTCAACCCCGGAGCGACCAACGCTTACGCTTGCGCAATACCCTCGCTGCAGAGGACCTCGCCAGAGGACACGGAGGCAAAGATGACGGCTGACGCGACGACTGCCATGACCGCTCCCCCCGAGGCGCCGGACGACCTCGTCGCCTGGGTCGAGAGGATCGCCGACCTCACCCAGCCCGACGAGGTGCACTGGTGCGACGGCTCCGTCGAGGAGCGCGACGCCCTGTACGCGGAGATGGTCGAGACGGGCACCCTCATCCAGCTCAACCCCGAGAAGCGTCCCGGCAGCTACCTGGCGCGATCGGCCCCCTCCGACGTGGCCCGCGTCGAGGCCCGTACCTTCATCTGCTCCGAGAGGCCTGAGGACGCGGGTCCCACGAACAACTGGGCTGATCCGGACGAGATGCGTGAGACGCTGCGCGCGGTCTTCGAGGGCTCGATGCGGGGCCGCACCATGTACGTCATCCCGTTCTCCATGGGCCCCCTCGGCGGCACGATCTCCCGCCTCGGCGTCGAGGTCACGGACTCTCCGTACGTCGTCGTCAACATGCGGATGATGACCCGCATGGGCACCCCCGCGCTCGAGCTGATCGCCGAGACCGGCGACTGGGTGCCGGCCGTCCACTCCGTCGGCTACCCGCTGGTGGACGCCGACGGCAGCAGCCGCGAGGACGTCGCCTGGCCGTGCAGCGACGACAAGTACATCGCCCACTTCCCCGAGTCCCATGAGATCTGGTCGTACGGCTCCGGCTACGGCGGGAACGCGCTGCTCGGCAAGAAGTGCTACGCGCTGCGCATCGCCTCGGTGCTGGCCCGCGACGAGGGCTGGCTCGCCGAACACATGCTCGTCCTCAAGATCACCGGCCCGGATGGCCGCGTTTGCCACCTCACCGCGGCGTTCCCGAGCGCCTGCGGCAAGACCAACCTCGCCATGCTCCGTCCGACCATCCCCGGCTGGAAGGTCGAGACGGTCGGCGACGACATCGCCTGGATGCGCCCCGGGCCGGACGGGCGGCTGTACGCGATCAACCCCGAGGCCGGCTTCTTCGGCGTCGCGCCGTACACCTCGCTGCGGACGAACCCCACCGCGCTGCTCGCGCTCGACCACGACACGATCTTCACGAACGTCGCGCTGACCGACGACGGGGACGTGTGGTGGGAGGGGATGACCGACGAGACGCCGGAGCACCTCGTCGACTGGACCGGACAGGACTGGGCTCCCGGGTCGCCGACCCCCGCGGCCCACCCGAACAGCCGGTTCACCGTCCGTGCCGACCAGGCCTCCTCCATTGCGGACGACTGGGAGAACCCGGCCGGGGTCCCCGTCGACGTCATCCTGTTCGGCGGCCGGCGCGCCACGAACATCCCGCTCATCAGCGAGTCGTACGACTGGGAGCACGGCGTCTTCGTGGGCGCGACCGTCGCGTCCGAGCAGACTGCCGCGGCCGAGGGCACGGTGGGTGCGCTGCGCCGCGACCCGTTCGCCATGCTGCCGTTCTGCGGCTACAACATGGCCGACTACTGGGCCCACTGGCTGCGCGTCGGTGAGGCGCTCGGCGACGGCGCACCTCGCATCTTCCAGGTGAACTGGTTCCGCAAGGACAGCGACGGCTCGTACCTGTGGCCGGGCTTCGGCGAGAACTCGCGGCCGATCGAATGGGCGCTCCGGCGTATCAACGGCGAGGTCGACGCGGTGGACGCGATCAGCGGCCGCATCCCTGA
>JACRAA010000055.1 GCA_016213595.1 Actinomycetota bacterium
ATCGAGATCAGCGGTGTATGCACCGACCCCGAGTACCGCGGACGGGGGTTGGCCCGGATGCTGATGGAGCAGGTCGCCGCTGGCATCCGGCAGCGTGGCTGCCGTCCGTTCCTGCACGTTATGGCGGGCAACACCGGCGCCATCCGGCTGTACGAGTCGATGGGCTACGTCATCCGGCGCGCACTCGATGTCAATGCCTACCGCCCAGGCTGAGCGCCTCCCGATCCCTCACACCCCGACAAGAGAGCGGTGGGGACGCCACAGAACGTCACGGCACTGCCGCGGGCATCGCGGTCGATCCCGGGCTGCCGCACCATCTCACGCACCTTGCCGACACCCGCTTCGCCCTGACCTTCAGGTCGTTCGGCGCGTGACAAGAATCGCATCATCTGGGTCGGATGATCGTCTTCCCCCTACGACGCTCGGTGGGGTTGAGGGCTGGGATGGCGTCGTCGAGTGTCTCGATGGTTCCAATGTGTGTCCTGAGCCGTCCGTCACGCAGCCGCTGGATGATCTCCGTCAGCTGCGCCGGGATGGACTCGACGACGAAGTCGACCGCGAAACCCTCTGAAGGCCGTGCCTTCGCGGGTCCGACAACCGATACCAGTGTGCCGCCTGGTCGAATGATGGCGGCCGATCGCTCCTGAATGTCCCCGCCGATGACATCGAAAACCAGGTCGACGCCGCCGATGTCTTCGATGTTCTCGCTGCCAAGGTCAAGGAACTCGTTCGCGCCGAAGTCGAGCGCAGCTCCACGATCGGCAGCGCGGCCCGTCCCGATGACGTAGGCGCCGAACTCACGAGCGAGCTGAGTAACGATCGACCCGACTGCGCCGGCCGCGCCGTGCGCTAGGACGGTCTGGCCGGCCCGGAGCCGGCCATGATCGAACAGTCCTTGCCAAGCCGTCAGTCCGGAGATTGGCAGGCTCGCACCGATGGTGACGTCGTCGTCTCCGGGGAGCTGCGCCAGGTTGCGCGCCTCAACAGCCACGTACTCGGCAAGAGTGCCATCGCGGTGCCAGTCCGTGATGCCGAAGACGCGTTGCCCGACGGACAGCCCTGTGGTGCCGTAGCCCAGCCCAATCACGACTCCAGCCAACTCGTGACCGATGATCGCTTGAGTTCGCCCGTGCCCGGCGCGGTCGACCCACGTCGAAGGCCATTCCCATTCTGCGGGGACGAATCCAGACGCTTGGACTTGAACGAGGACGTCGTTGATCGCGGGGGTGGGTTCTGGTCGCTCGGCGAGGGTGATACCGGCTGCAGGGGCGGCCGGATCCGTTACGACGATCGCTTTCATGGTGTATCTCCTTGCCTCAAACCATCGTGTGTGAGCAGTGGCAAGGACTGGCACGATCAGTGCCAGGGCGTGCTGGCCACGACTGACTGCGCCGGTAGCCGTCGTAGCTCGCCGGCCGCAGTCGTCAGTGTGTATAACGAAAGCATGCTGAGCAACCGGAAGTTCGGAGACACAGGACTGACCGTGTCGATCCTGGGACTTGGGGCGGGTCAGATCGGCATGAGCGACGTCCCCGAGTCCGTGGCGTCCGACGTGCTCAACGGCGCACTCGACCTGGGCGTCACGTTGATCGACACCGCGGCGAGCTACGGACTGAGCGAGGAACGGATCGGCCGACACCTCAGCCACCGGCGGGACGAGTTCGTGCTGTCAACCAAGGGCGGACAAGCTATCCACGGCTACCCCGACTGGTCGGTCGGCAGCCTGTCGGCAAGCATCGAGCAGTCGCTGCGGCGGACGCGCTCAGAACGCATCGACATCTACCTTCTCCACTCCTGCCCGGTGGAGGTGCTCCGACGCGGAGACCTGCAGGACACCCTGGACCAAGCCGTTGCTGCCGGGAAGATCCGGATCGCAGGCTACAGCGGGGACAATGAACACCTCGCGTTCGCCGTGGACTCCGGTCGGTTCGCCGCCATCGAGACCAGCATCAACATCGCCGACCAGTGGAACCTACGCCACGTGGTCGGTCCCGGGACTGGCCTGGGCGTGATCGCAAAACGGCCCATCGCGAACGCCCCGTGGCGGTTCGCGGAAAGACCGAGCGGGAACTACGCCGAGCTGTACTGGCAACGGCTGCGGGAGCTGCAGCTGGATCCGAGAGACCTCGACTGGGCGGAGTTCGCGCTGCGGTTCAGCGCCTACGCCCCCGGTGTGCATAGTGCCATCGTCGGCACGGCCAAACTGGCGAACCTGCGCCGAAACGTCGAGGCCGCAAACCACGGCCCACTCCCCAAGGCAATGCTCAGCGACATTGAACAGGCCTGGCAGCGCGTCGGATCCGACTGGGCCAGCTCAACCTGACGGCCACAATCCCCTGCACCACGGACGTCGCCCGCAGGGTGAAACGGCAAGACCAGGCCCCCAACCCCCAGCGGGCGACCTTCCTACGCCTTCGGCAGTCTGGGCGAACGTTTCGGCTCGTGAGGCGGGAAGCGCAGCCCAAGTCAACGCGATCCAATCGGGCGGACACATGGACCGATGCACGGTTGCGGGCTAACGTCGGAGCCATGGCGGCGATGTTGATCGCGAAGTTCAACGGCGACGTCCGCGAGCTCGCCGCTGCTTACGACCGAGCGCACGCCCTCATCATGAGCCGCGGAGGCGCAGTGCCAAGCGGCGAGCTACGACACCACTGTGCGACGGACGAGCACTCCCTCTACATCATCGGCGTGTGGGAGTCGGAGGAGCACATTCGTCGGCGGTGGTCCAGCCAGGAGTTCAGGGAAGTCCTGACGAGCATGGGCTTTCCCGCACCCGACCAAGCCCAGATGACGATCCTGCACCTCCATGCCAGCGAGCCGCCGCTGTAGCCCGAATGAGGCGAGTCGCGTCGCCATGCTGGTGTCAGGTTCGTACCGGCTGATCGGTGGTGACCTGGACGGCCCTCCCGTCGGCTGAAGGGGACGGACTTCCACCCCGGTCAGCTGTCGGACTGCCGCGTGAGCCGATTCGCACTGGTTGTGAGAGCGCGTTTCGCTCGACGGCTCAGATGAGAGCCGGCAGCGGCCAGGTCTTGCCGGTGCTGCTGTCGACCAGTGCCGCACGGGTGCCCGTGACGGACAGGGGCAGCGAGTCCGTGACCGTAGTCGCGACGATCGGGAGCTTGTCCGCGTTGCCGCCGGTGGCGAGAGAGACGTGCGGCACCCAGCGGCCGGGAAGGTAGTGGTGATGCAGATCCGCGCCGGTCGCCATCACCGCTGCCACCGCAGCCTCCTGACGCCTGGCCAGGTCGACGCTCACCGCCGCAGCCAACGCCGCACGCCCGCGCGGGAACGCCACGATTCCCTGGCAGGCGAGGTGCACGGGCAGTGCCGGCGGTAGAGCCGCCACGGACGCCAAGACAGCGTCGAGGTCCCAGGAACGCGCCACGGCGAGCGACAGATGTGGATGGTGGCGCCCGTGCGTGTGGGTGAGCGGCGTCGGAATCCCGCGCGACTCGAGCCGCGCCCAAAGCCCGCGGATCACCCGCTCCCCCTCCGCGTCGAACAGGATGCAGACTGCCAGTGCCACACGCCCATCATGCCGTCGCACAGGCGCTCATGCCGCGGGGGCGCGTTCCCGAGGGAACGTCCTCGACTGCCGTCGTCCGCGCGTTCCCGCGGGAACGTCACTTCTTGGAGACCGCGGCCTTCAGCCCGCCGTGACGACCTCCCCGTTTCGCGGAAGGCCTCCCCGCAGCGTGATGGGGACAGCGCTCGCGCTCATGACATCCACGCTGCTGAGCGCCTGCACGTGGAGATGAGGCTCCGTGCTGTTACCCGTGTTGCCGCAGGCCCCCAACGGCTCGCCCACCTTGACGCGTTGACCAACCTCGACGGGGACGCTGTCCTGCTGCAGGTGGCACAGGGCGACAACGTTGCCGCCACCGGTTCTGATCATCACGTGGTTACCGGCGAGCGCCCGCCAGCCGGCGGCGGCTCGGCGTGCTTGGGTGAGGGCGTAGCCGATCGATGGCAGGCCTCGGAACGCTGCATGGTCGGTTTCCGCGGCGTACACCGCGACGACGACCCCATCGACCGGCGACAGGACCAGCCGACCGAAACCTGGGAAACGTACCGCCGGCTCAGGGCGCAGGAGCGAGGCAAGAGTGACTGCCGCGCTGTGACCGGACTCGTCCACGGGGACGAAGTCGATCGCGAAGGACGACGCGTACCGCGGCGTGCCGTGGCTCGGGACCCGGTTGGCGGGGCTGTTCTGGGTCAGCCAACGACCCGTGAACGGGTACTCCAGGTCAAGGGTCGTGGACATCCGTGGGCCTCCGGTCTCTCTGTCTCCACTTTCTCGCACCCCTCCTCGATCCGGGCGACCGGCGCGGCCAGCGTGGCGGGCGGAAAGAGCAGGCGTGGGAATCCTGGCCGTACACCCGGTTCGGGAGTGACGCCGACTGCGGACCCGGGCCACTGCATGATGACCGAGCCAGCGTGCAGGATGGGCTCCATGGCAGACATCAAGAGCTTCGACCATGTCGGGATCACGGTCGCCGACCTCGACACTGTGGCAGCGTTCTTCGTGGGGCTCGGCCTCGAGGTCGAGGGCCGCATGTTCGTGGAGGGCGAGTTCCTCGAC
>JACRAA010000058.1 GCA_016213595.1 Actinomycetota bacterium
AGGACGCCACCGACGCCGAAGGCCGAGGGCGCGGCGCCGGTGAACATCTGCAGCAGGGGCTGGGTCCAGCCGGTGGTCGCGCCGGTGGCCTGTGTCGGCGGTACGAACGGCGAGTAGTTCGCGACGGAGACGAACTGCAGGCCGGCGAAGATCACGAACAGGACGATGAACAGCTTGAGCCCCACGAGCACCAGGTTCACGCGCAGCGACTCCTTGATGCCGAACGTGATGAGCACTCCCAGAACGGCGACCAGCGCCATGGCGAACAGGTCGATGTGCCCGCCGTAGCTGATCGCCGCAGGCAGGGTCAGGCCGATCTTGCCGAGGAACACGCTGAGGTAGGCGCTCCAGCCCTGCGCCACGACGGCCGCCCCGAGGAACATCTCGAGGATGAGGTCCCAGCCGATGATCCAGGCGAAGATCTCACCCAGAGCGGCGTACGAGAAGGTGTACGCCGATCCCGAGACGGGCACCGTCGAGGCGAACTCGGCGTAGCAGATGGCAGCGAGGGCGCAGCAGATCGCGGCGATGATGAAGCTCACGACGATCGAGGGGCCGGCGACGCTGTGCGCCGCGCGCCCCGTCAGCGTGAAGATGCCGGCGCCGATGACGACCCCGACTCCGAAGACCGTGAGGTCGAGGGCGCCGAGCGACCGCTTCAGCTGGAACTCGGGTTCTTCGGTGTCGGCGATCGACTGCTCGATCGACTTGGTGCGCAACAGGCTCATGGACCTTCTCCGGTGAGAGGGGCCGCCACGGGCGGCCCGAGAACGCGAAGAAAACTACGCCACGGGCGGTCCGCTCCCGACGCCAGCCTGGCGGGCGAGACGCCTGCCAGCCAGGGGGGCGAGACGTCGGGGATAGTGTCGCCTCCCGTGTGGCAGGTCACGTCGAGCAGGGTCGCGTACGAGAACGTCTGGATCAGGGTCGTCGAGGACGAGGTCATCAGCCCGTCAGGGTCTCCAGGGCTGTACGGGGTCGTGGAGCTGAGACATCCGGCGGTGTTCGTCGTCGCCCTGAACGCCGACGGCGACGTGCTGCTCGAGACTGTCGACAGGCACACCGTCGGTCCTTCCGTGGAGGTGCCGGCCGGTGGGAGCGACGGGGAGGACCTCCTCGTCGCGGCGCAGCGGGAGCTGTACGAGGAGACGGGCTACGTGGCGGCGGGCTGGCGGGCCATCGGCACGATGAGAGCGCTCAACGGGGTGTGCCGAGCCCCTGAGCACGTCTTCCTGGCGCAGGACCTGACCCGCCTGGCGGACGGCCATGACGCCGCGGTCGAGGGGATCAGTGCGGCGCACTGGGTGCCCTGGTCCGAGGTCATGGCCATGGTCTCGGCAGGCCTGATCAGCGACGGAGAGACGATCGCCAGCCTGCTGTACGCGGCGATCGCACTGGGCAAGCTGGGCTGAACCCACAGCCGCTCCCAGTCGTCTCCACGGCTCAGTCCTGGAGCAGGCGGACCAGCTCGGCGTACGTGCCGTCGACGTCGCCGGGGACGGACGAGACGTACCGCACGTCGTCGTAGGTGCTGAGCATCGCGAGCATGGTGGTGTACGACTCCTCGACGGGAGTCGGCCACACCGTGCGCTGGAGCTCGGCGGCGTCGCTGTGGTTGGGCTCGGTCGACGCCGCCCGGGCGGCGAAACGGGCGGCCGCCTCCTCGGGACTGCTCACGAGGGCGGCCAGGACGAACCTGCTGCCGGCACTCACGGCGACCTCGCGGAGCTGGTCGATGAGCTCCGGCCGTGCGACGAACTGGGGCACCACCACATCGTGTCCGGAGCCGAGGTGGACTCGGGCCATCTCGCGTGCGATCTGGCGCGCGGCGAGGCCGGCGGCGCCGGGGTCGGTCCGCCACGCCCCGAGCTGGCTGCGCAGCGTGTCGATGTCCAGGAGCAGCGACAGCGGGCGGTGGTCGACGAGACGCCTGGCCAGCGTCGACTTGCCGCTCCCCGGGGCACCGGTGAGGAAGAGCAGGTCGGCCATCTCAGCGGACGTTCTCCGCGACCCACCGGATGTCGCCCTCGTGGCCCTGCTTGGCGCCCGGGGTCTCGAAGACGATGGGCGCGCCCGCCGTCCCGATCACCTCTGCGAGACCCTCCGGGTCGCAGAGTCCGGTGCCCAGGTCCGCGTGACGGTCCGCGCCCGAGTCGAAGGGGTCACGGGAGTCGTTGGCGTGGACGAGGTCGATGCGGCCCGTGATGGCCATCACCTTGTCGACGAGGCCGGCCAGCTCGATTCCTCCCGCATGGGCGTGGCACGTGTCCAGGCAGAAGCCGACGTCCTCCACCCCCGAGGCCGACTGGATCGTCGACCAGAGCTGGTCGATGCGATCGAGCTGGCGGGCGATGGCGCCCGTACCGCCGGCCGTGTTCTCGATGAGGAGCGGCAGCGTGATGTCGAGGCCGTCGATGCACTTGCGCCAGTTGTCGAAGCCGACGCCGAGGTCGTCCTCGTTCCCCACGTGGCCGCCGTGGACGATGATCCCCTTGGCGCCGATCGCCGTCGCGAGGGAAACCTGCTTCTGGAGCAGCTGCCGGCTCGGGATCCGGATGCGGTTGTTCGTCGTCGCGACGTTGAGCACGTACGGCGCGTGCACGTACAGGTCGATGCCCGCCGCAGCCGCGTCCGCCTTGAGCGCCTCAGCGCCGGCCGTGTACGCCACGGTGGGCGCCTTCCAGCCCTGCGGGTCGCCGAGGAAGAACTGGGACAGGCTCGCGCCGAGCGCCATGGCGGCGGCCACGGGGTCGTCCTGGTCGACATGTGCTCCGAAGCTGACGGTCATGGGCCCGACTGTACGGCGCGGTACGGACAGGGGACGCTCGTCGCGGCGCCGCCGTTTCGTACCGGAGCCGTGGGCTCCACCGCCCTGGGCCCTGCGGCCCGCGGCTGCGGTACGAAAACGCGGATCGGACGCGCGAGCCGTCAGCCCTGTGACGCCACCGGCCCAGAGAGTCGCCACGGGCGGAGAGAATGCCGACATGCAGCGGCTACCGCACCCGATCACCGGCGAGCTGTACGAGTCGCCCGTCCCGCCCGGTACCGGCTGGCCGGGCGACCTGGCGAGAGCCGACACCCCGGTCGCCCGGGACCCCGACGACGTGAGACGGCTCGCCGCCGAGGCGGGCGACGCCACCGCCCTCGACGCCTGTGTGAGCGTCTGCCGCGCCTGTCCCCGGCGCGGCGCCTGGGGTGCGGCGGTCGG
>JACRAA010000059.1 GCA_016213595.1 Actinomycetota bacterium
GGCTGCGGCGATCCGGCGGCCCGTCGCGAGGCCGCCGGTGAAGGACACCATGTCCACGCGCGGATCGGTCGAGAGCAGCGCGCCGGCGCTCGCGCCAGCGCCGAGGACGAGGTTGCCCACCCCGGCCGGCAGCCCGGCCTCCTCGAGCAGGCGCATCAGGTGGATCGCGGTGTGCGGCGTGAGCTCGCTCGGCTTGAGCACGAACGTGTTGCCCGCGGCCAGGCACGGCGCGACCTTCCACGACACCTGGAGGAGCGGGTAGTTCCACGGCGTGATCAGCCCGCAGACGCCGATCGGCTCGTGAACGACGCGGCTGACCACGTCGGCGTTGCCGGCGTCGACCATGCGGCCCGACTCCTCGGCGGCGATCCGGCCGTAGTGCCGGAAGACCGAGACCACGTCCGCGACGTCGTACTCGGACTCGACGAGCCGCTTGCCGGTGTCGAGCGACTCCATCCGCGCGACCGCGTCGGTGTCGCGCTCCAGCAGGTCGGCGAGCCGGAGCAGCAGGTCGCCGCGCTCGCGGCTCGAGGTGCCTCGCCAGGGGCCGTCGACGAATGCACGGTGCGCCGCGGCGATGGCCGCCTCGGTGTCGGCCTCGCCCGCCTCGTCCACCTCCGCCACGAGCGACCCGTCCGCAGGGCAGCGGATCTCGCGGCGCTCGCCCGAGCGCGCGCTGACCCACGATCCGTCGACGTAGAGATCCGGCACGCGTCTCCTGCCCTCAGCTGCTTGTTGCGCATCTCGCAACCGGATGCTCCGAGCGCAACCAGCCAGACACCCCGAAGGATGGGGCGGGGACACCCTCCCGGTCAAGGGTGGTCGAGACAGCGTGACCTATCGGTGACCCCAGCCGAGGCGGTGCGAGACCTCCACGGCAGCCGTCACGACGAGGCGGACGACCTCGCCCACCCGGTCCTCCGGCAGCCGGAACGACGGCCCGGACACGCTCATCGAGGCGACCACGTCGCCGTGTGCGTTGCGGATCGGCGCGGCCACGGCGGTCAGGCCGATCTCGAGCTCGTCGACGGCGACGGCGTAGCCCTGCTCGCGCACCCGGGCCAGCTCGTCACGGAACTTCGCGCGCCCGGTGATCGTGTGGGGCGTGTAGGACGCGAGCTTGCCGAGGGCGGCGTCGAGGTCCGGCTCGTCCAGACCACTCAGCAGGACCTTGCCGTTGCTGGTCGCGTGCAGCGGGATGTGCTGGCCGACCCAGTTGTGCGGCTGGAGCGCCGACGACCCGGCGACCTGGTCGAGGTAGAGCGCCGAGCTCTCGGCGAGCACCGCGATGTTGACCGTCTCGCCGGTGTCGGCGGCGAGCTGCCGCGAGATCGGCCGTGCCTCCTGGACCAGGTCGAGGCGCGCGGTGGTGGCGCCGGCGAGGCGCAGGATGCCCATCCCGAGGCGGTAGCGACCGCGGTCGGAGGTCTGCTCGACGAGGCGGTGCGCCTCCAGCGTCGCGACCAACCGGAAGGCCGTGCTCTTGTGGACGCCGAGCTCGACGGCGAGCTCGGTCACCCCGGACTCGCCGGTGCGGGCCAGGACCTCGAGGATGCCGAGCGCCCGGTCCACGGACTGCACGCCGGCACCCGTGACGGCCGGGCTCAGGCCCGTCGTCGCACCCTCGTCCGGCAGCTCGACCACGTCCGACATGGGCTGAGACTAGCGCAGCCGCTGTTGCGTATCGCAGACTGCGTTCCGTCGAGCGCAACAGATTCTGGAGCCAGGAGCCGCATGTCCCCCGTCAGGCCCGCGTCAGCCGAGCACGTCCTCATCCTCTCCTGTCCGGACCGTCCCGGCATCGTCCACGCCGTGTCGGGCTTCCTCGTCGAGCAGGGTGCCAACATCGTCGAGAGCCAGCAGTTCGGCGACCGCCTGACCGACCGGTTCTTCATGCGCATCGCCTTCGCGGTCGAGACCGACGGAGGCGCCGAGGGACTGCGCGGTGCGTTCGTGCCCGTGGCGGAGCGGTTCGGGATGGAGTACGAGCTGTGGGCGGCCGCGGCGCCGACGCGCACGCTGATCATGGTGTCCAAGCACCTGCACTGCCTCAACGACCTGCTCTTCCGGGCCAGCACGGGCTCGCTCCAGATCGAGATCCCCGCCGTGGTGTCCAACCACCCCGACGCGGGCGCGCTCGTGAGGTCGTACGGCCTCGAGTTCCACCACGTGCCGGTCACTCCCGACACGAAGGCGGATGCCGAGAAGCAGCTGATGGACCTCGTCGACGAGACCGGCACCCACCTGGTGGTGCTCGCCCGCTACATGCAGGTGCTGTCCGACGACCTGTGCCGCCATCTGACCGGCCGCGCGATCAACATCCACCACTCGTTCCTGCCGAGCTTCAAGGGCGCCCGGCCCTACCACCAGGCGTTCGACCGCGGCGTGAAGCTCGTCGGCGCGACCGCGCACTACGTGACCGGTGACCTCGACGAGGGACCGATCATCGAGCAGGACGTCCTGCGCGTGGACCACGGCTACGACCAGGAGCAGCTGGTCTCGGCGGGTCGCGACGTGGAGGCGCAGGTGCTCTCGCGGGCCGTGCGCTGGCACGCGCAGTCGCGGATCCTGCTCAACGGCGACCGCACGGTCGTCTTCCGCTAGGCGACACCCAGTCTTCAGCGCACCAGCCGTGGCTGAAACAACCCGAGGGAGCAGGCATGCAGTCCGACATCGAGATCGCCAACGCCGCAGTCCTGCGACCCATCCGCGAGGTCGCGGCGGAGACGCTGGGCATCGCGGAGGAGCACCTCGTGCCCTACGGCCACTACAAGGCGAAGGTCGACATCGGCTACCTGACCTCGCTGGCCGACCGCCCGCTCGGCAAGCTCGTGCTGGTCACGGCGCTCTCCCCGACCCCGCCCGGCGAGGGCAAGACGACCACCACGGTCGGCCTGACCGACGCGCTCCACGGCCTCGGGCACCGCACGGTGGCCTGCCTGCGCGAGCCCTCGATGGGGCCGGTCTTCGGCATGAAGGGCGGCGCCGCCGGCGGCGGCTGGAGCCAGGTCGTGCCGATGACGGACATCAACCTGCACTTCACCGGCGACTTCGCGGCGATCGCGGCGGCCAACAACCTGCTCTCCGCCCTGATCGACAACCACGTCCACCACGGCAACGAGCTCGACATCGACGTGCGCAGCGTGACGTGGAAGCGCGTGCTCGACATGAACGATCGTGCGCTGCGCGAGGTGACCGTCGCGCTCGGCGGCCACGCCAACGGGTTCCCCCGCTCCGACGGCTTCGACATCGTCGTCGCCTCGGAGCTGATGGCGATCTTCTGCCTCACCGAGTCGTGGGCCGACCTCAAGACCCGCATCGGCGACATCGTCATCGGCTACGACCGCTCGAGCAAGCCGGTGACCGCCCGCGTCCTCAACTCGCA
>JACRAA010000026.1 GCA_016213595.1 Actinomycetota bacterium
AGGTCAGCGAGCCGAAGAAGCTGTTCGTCGGCGGACCCGTGTCGCCGAACGGCGCGATCTGCCTGGCGAGCCTCGCCGACGCCACCGTGGAGCCTGCCGGCTGGCGCAAGCTGTTCCATCACGTGGGCCTGCTGCACCTCGACACCCCCGTCGAGATCACCCGCGGCGCGTTCGAGGACCTCCGGATCTATGCGGGCTACGCCGGCTGGGAGCCGGGACAGCTCGACGGCGAGCTGCTCCGGGGCGCCTGGCACGTGATCCCCGCCCAGTACGACGACATCTTCGGCCCGTCGTACGCCGACCTGTGGCAGAGGGTGCTGCGTCGCCAGGGCGGGGACATCGCGATGTACGCGACGTGGCCGGGCGACCTGTCACGGAACTAGAGAGTCGTCATGCCCGGTTCGTCAGCGTGCGCTGCGAGCGTGCTGAAGGGACCAGGCTACGATCCTGGCTAGGGGGTGAGTCGTGAGCGAGACTCCGAATGGGCGCAGGATCCTGGTCATCGACGACGACGCGTCGCTGGCCGAGATGCTGCAGCTCGTGCTGCGGCAGGAGGGCTTCGAGACGACGTGGTGCGCGTCAGGCGACGCCGCGCTCGAGGTGTTCCGGTCCGTCCCCTTCGACCTCGTCCTGCTCGACCTCATGCTGCCCGGCCTCGACGGTGTCGCCGTGTGCCGAAGGATCCGCGCGGACTCGGGCGTGCCCATCGTGATGCTCACGGCCAAGTCGGACACCGGCGACGTCGTCGACGGGCTCGAAGCCGGCGCGGACGACTACATCCCCAAGCCGTTCAAGCCCCGCGAGCTCGTCGCCCGGGTCTGGACCAGGCTGCGGCGGCCGCCGGCGGAGTCGGAGACCGACATGATCCGTGTGGGCGACGTCACTATCGACGTCTCGGCCCACGAGGTGAAGCGGGGGAGTGACACGATCGCGCTCACGCCTCTCGAGTTCGACCTGCTCCTTGCCCTCGCGCGCCGTCCGCACCAGGTCTTCACCCGGGAGAAGCTCCTGGAGCAGGTCTGGGGCTACCGACACGCAGCCGACACCCGGCTCGTGAACGTCCACATCCAGCGGCTGCGGTCCAAGATCGAACAGGATCCTGAGCGGCCGGAGCTCGTACTGACAGTTCGAGGAATCGGGTACAAGGCCGGTGGTGTCGCAGGAGTCCGGTAGGGGTCTCGACCAGGCGCGTCGGCTGCTCCGTGCACCGAGCCAGGCCTGGTGGGGCTCTCTGCCCTTGCGCGTCGTCGGCACGACGCTCATCGGCACGCTCCTCGTCCTCGTCCTGGGCGGCTGGCTCCTGCAGCAGCAGGCAGCTGCGGGCATCGAGAAGGGCAAGGTCGCCTCGTCCCTGGCCGAGGCCTCGACGGCGCTCGACATCATCGAAAGCTCGCTGCGGGACTCGACGGGACCGGCGAGCACCACGGAGACGATCACGAGGGCCGCGCTCGGAGCGGTCGACCGCGGCTCCGTGGGCGGCCAGTACCAGGTACTGGTATCCCTTCCCACGTCGGACATCCGGACGGAGAAGCTGGACCCCTCGAGCGTGTCCAGCTCCCTACGGCAGACCGTTCAGGACTCCCTGAACGCCAGCGAGCCACAGCTGTACTGGACGTCGACCCAGGTGCGCTATCTGGACGGGACCGACAGCGTCCCCGGCATCGTGGTCGGCGCTGTGGTCGGTTCCCCCGGCGCGAACCGCTATCCCGTGTTCTTCGTCTTCCCCATGTGGCAGGAGCAGCAGACCCTCCGCGTCGTCCAGCAGGCCCTCATCACGACCAGCCTCGCCGTCGTGGTCGGCATGATGATCATCGCCTACTGGGTCTCGCGGGCGGTCATCACGCCGGTACGGTCGGCCCGGCAGGCCGCCGAGCGGCTCGCCTCGGGACAGCTCGCCGACCGGATGCCGGTGCGTGGCACGGACGACCTCGCCCGCCTCGCGGTGTCCATGAACTACATGGCGTCCGAGCTCCAGCACAGGATCCGGCAGCTCGAGGAGCTCTCCCGCCTGCAGCAGCGGTTCGTGGCCGACGTCTCCCACGAGCTGCGGACGCCGCTGACGACCGTACGGCTGGCGGCGGACGTGATCTACGACGGCCGCGAGAGCTTCCCTGCCCTCGAGAACCGCTCGGCGGTGCTCATGCGACGGGAGCTGGACCGGTTCGAGGCCTTGCTCGCCGACCTGCTGGAGATCTCGCGGTTCGACGCCGGAGCCGCTGAGCTCATCCTCGACGAGCAGGACCTGTGCGAGCTCGTACGGGCCGAGGTCGATGCGCTCCGGCCGCTCGCCGCGACCCGCGGGGTGGACCTGGAGCTCAAGCTGCCCGACAGCACCTGTGCTGCCGACATCGACCAGCGGCGGATCGGTCGCGTGCTGCGCAACCTCCTGACCAACGCGATCGAGCATGGCGAGGGCCGCCCGGTCGAAGTCGAGGTTGCCCTGAACCAGACCGCGGTGGCCCTGACCGTACGTGACCATGGCGTCGGCTTCGACGCGAGCGACAGCCACAACGTCTTCGAGCGGTTCTGGCGCGCCGACCGGGCTCGCGCGCGGAGCATCGGCGGTACGGGCCTCGGCCTCGCGATCGCCATGGAGGACGTACGGCTGCACGGCGGCAACCTCGCCGCCTGGGGACGGCCCATGCGCGGCGCCCAGTTCCGGGTCACGCTTCCGCGACGTCACGGCACGACGATCGCGTCGTCGCCGCTTCCGCTCGTCCCCCGCGACCTGCCCCGGCGGCGTCCGGTGGCCAAGGCGATCGGCAGGTCCCCGACATGATCACCCGACGCACGGCCCTCGGCATCCTCGTCGCGGTCGGTGCCGCCTCCGGCTGCGCCACGCTCCCCACGACGGGAGCCGTCGTCAGCGAGCCCCGCCGCTCGCAGGCCTCCGATCCCGGTCGCGCCGCCATCGACCCCGACCCGCCGGCAGCCGGCGCGAGCCCGTCCCTGATCATCGACGGCTTCCTCCACGCCATGGCCACGTACCAGCCGGGTTACCCGGCAGCACGCCAGTACCTCACGGCGGCGGCCAAGGGCACCTGGCGGCCAGAGGCCGGCGTGATCGTGTACGCGGATGGCAGCGCGCCCACGGTGACCGCGGACAAGGTCACCATGGAGGTGCCGCTCGTCGGGACGCTCGGCGCCGACGGTGCCTTCGACGCAGGGGGTGGGGCTCCCTGGAGCCACGACTTCGGACTGGTCAAGGAGAACGGTGAGTGGCGCATCAGCCACCCACCGGGCGGCATCCTCATGTCCCGCTACCTGTTCGCCTCCGGTTTCGTACGGCACGACGTGTTCTTCCTCGACCCCACCCGGACGACGCTCGTCCCCGACGCCCGCTACGTCGCGCGGGGCAACCGCACGCCGAGCACGGTCCTGAGGATGCTCGTCGCCGGACCGTCGCCCTGGCTGGCCCCGTCCGTGATCACCGCGGTCCCGACGCAGACCTCCCTGATCGGCACCGTCATCGACGCCGGCGAGATCACCATCCCTTTCTCGGCGGTCCCCTCCAACGCGACGGACAGGTCCCTGATGTGCGCCCAGATCGGGCAGCTGCTACGGCAGCTCCCCGACGTCACCGGCTTCCGGCTCACCGCCCAGGGGGCGGCCGTGGACATCCCGGAGCAGCGGGCCGACGGGTCCATCCCCTTGTCCATGGCCGACAGGTACGACCCGCTCGTCACCCTCACCACCCAGCTGTTCGCAATGGGGGACGGCCACCTCGTGCGCGCTCCCGAGACCTTCGCGGGGACGGCGCGCGTCGTCAGCGGCGACTTCGGCTCCCAGACCTGGGACGCCAAGGCCGTGGCCGTCGGTGCGGACGGCATGGAGGCCGCGCTGCTCCTGGGGAACCAGATCATCCGCGGGACGGTCGAGGGTCAGGGCACCAAGTCCGTCCTCACTCGCGACGGGCTGCTTCGCCCCCAGTTCAGCCGCGACGGTGGCCTGTGGACGATGACGACAACGGGGGAGGTGTGGCGGGTCGACGCCGACCGTGCCACCCGTGTCGACGCCCCCGCGTTGGTGGGCCGTACGGTCATGGCGTTCCGCATCTCACCGGACGGCCAACGGATCGCCGTGGTCGCGCAGACGAACGGCAACCGCGAGCTCGGCCTCGTCCGGGTCGAGCACGGCACGAGCTTCGTCGTCGACGCCTGGCGGCCCGTGCCGCTCTCCCAGGACTCGACCGCGGTCGTCGGGGCGGTCGACGTGGGCTGGAGCACTGCGACGTCGCTCACGGTCCTGGTCGGTGTCGGGCGGCCGGCGAACGTGGTCGACGTCGACATCGACGGGGTCGTGCTTCACGACGACGGCAGGTCGGACGCGTGGCTGGCATCGTCACTGGCAGTGTCGGCCCGGGGGTCCCGCAAGGTCGTGGGCGACTCCAGCCAGGCTGTCTACCTGTACCAGGACAGCTTCCGGTGGATCCGGCTCGCCGGGAAGCTCACGGCCCCCTCGTACCCCGGCTGATCCAGCGCGCGATCTGGCTCATCCACAGCCGACCCGTCCATCCACAGGGCTGCGGCGACGTGACGAGTTCCGATGCCGGCCGCCCATGGTCGTGGTGTGAGCTGGATGGATGTGGCAGCCGACCTGCTGCTGGGGGCGAGCTGTCCGGGGTGCGGCACCCCCGGGTGGGCGATCTGCCTGCCGTGCCGAGAAACGCTGGCGGCGGGCTCTCCGTTCGAGGTCGTCCGAAGGGTCGATGCGTTCCCGGGCGTCAGCGCCGGGATGGTCTACGCCGGTCCGGTCCGACGACTCGTCGCCGCCCACAAGGAACGTCACGCGCGGGTCGCCACGCCCGCACTTGCTGCACTGCTGGCCCAGGCCGTCTGCCACCGACGTCCCGAGGGACCCGTGACGCTGGTACCGGTCCCGTCAACCCGCAGGGCCGTCCGGCAGCGCGGGTACGACTCCGTCAGGCTCCTGGCGGAGTGTGCGGCCAGCCGCATGGCCGCAGCCGGGCGGTCGGTTCAGGTCGTACCGGCGCTACGTCACGTGCGGCGCCTCGACGACCAGGCGAGCCTCGACACTGCGGCTCGCTGGGCGAACCTCCAGGGCGCGATGGCCGCCGAACGGCTGTACGGACCTGTGGTCGTCGTGGACGACGTCTGCACCACCGGGGCCACCCTGTACGAGGCGTGCCGTGCCCTGCGGGCAGCCGGGGTGGAGATGTGTGAGGCGTCGACGGTGAGCGCCACCGTGCTGCGCCGCGACCGTACAGACAGATCGGCCGGCCCGGCTGCTGCCGGACCGGCCGATGCCTGACCATGACACTAGACGGCGATCTCGCCCTTCTCGCCGGTACGGATCCGGACGACCTCGTCGACGGTCGTGACCCAGATCTTGCCGTCTCCGATCTCGCCCGTCCGGGCAGCGTCGGCGATCACGCTCACGACCTCCTCGAAGTCCCGGTCGGCCACGAGGATCTCGACCTTGACCTTGAGCACGAAGTCGATCGTGAACTCCTCGCCCCGGTAGATCTCGCTGTGACCGTGCTGTCTGGCGTACCCGGAGGCCTCGCTGATGGTCATGCCGCTGACGCCGTGCACGGCGAGGGCGAGCTGGACATCGGCGAGCCTGTGGGGCTGGACGATGGCGGTGACGAGCTTCATGCCTTGACCTCCTCCGGCTTGGACGCCGGGATCACGAGACGCTGGTTGACGCGGTACGAGGTGTAACGGACGCTCGAGAGGTCGTAGCCGACCTCGGCGTGCTCGGCGAGGTCGATGCCGTCGAGCTCGGCCTGCGGGGCGACGCGGATCTTCATGACCGCCTTGAGGACCAGACCGATGACGGCGGTCATCACGCCCGAGTACAGGAGGACGGCGAAGGCGCCGACAGCCTGGCGCCAGAGCTGGTCGAAGCCGCCACCGTAGAACAGGCCGTTCACCGCGTTCGGTGCCTTGTCGCTCGCCAGCAGACCGATGAGCAGCGTGCCCGTGAGGCCGCCGACGAGGTGGACGCCGACGACGTCGAGGGAGTCGTCGTAGCCGAACTTGAACTTCAGGCCGACCGCCATGGCGCACAGCGCGCCCGCGGCGATGCCGACGAGGATGGCGCCCATGGGCGTGACCGCGGCACAGGCGGGGGTGATCGCCACGAGGCCGGCGACGACACCGGAGGCCGCACCCAGCGAGGTGAAGTGACCGTCGCGGATGCGCTCCGTCACGAGCCAGCTGAGCATCGCCGACGAGGTTGCGACGAGCGTCGTCACCCAGGCGTGGCTGGCGGTGCCGTTGGCGCCGAGGGCAGAGCCGGCGTTGAACCCGAACCAGCCGAACCACAGCAGGCCGGCGCCGAGCATGACCAGGGTCAGGTTGTGCGGACGCATCGGCTTGGACGAGAACCCGATGCGGGGCCGCAGGATGACGGCCATGACGAGGGCGGCCATGCCGGCGTTGATGTGGATCGCCGTCCCGCCGGCGAAGTCGATGGCCTTGACCGAGTTGGCGATCCAGCCGCCCTTCTCGGCGGCGGCGCCGTCGAACGCGAAGACCCAGTGGGCGGCGGGGAAGTAGACCAGGGTGCCCCACAGGATCGAGAAGATGATCCACGAGGCGATGGTCATGCGATCGGCCACCGCGCCTGACACCAGGGCCACGGCGATGATCGCGAAGGCCGACTGGAACGCGACGAACGCGAGAGCAGGGATCGTGCCGACCGTGGCGTCACCCAGGGCGCCGTGGAGGCCGAGCAGCGGCAACGGGTTCCCGATGACGCCGCCGATCGAGTTGCCGAACGCGAGCCCGTACCCGTACAGGACCCAGAGAACGCCGATCGTGCCCATCGTGACGAAGCTCATCATGATCATGTTGAGCGTGCTGTTGGCGCGGACCATGCCGCCGTAGAACATGGCGAGGCCGGGGGTCATCAGAAGCACCAACGCGGCGCTTGCGAGGACCCAGGCGGTGTCGCCACCGGAGATCTCGAGAAGTGTCATGCCCCGAATCCTCGGGTCTGACGGTTACGGCGTGCCGCGCTCTCTGTTACGGCTGTGTCACACGAGCGCCGTTCGTGTAACGACTTGTCGCACCCCTTTGCGGCCCACGCCTGGGGCGCGTCTGAGGATCTACCCCGAATCGCTCACGGTCCTGGTTCGCAGGCCATCTGAGGGCTAGCCTCGATTCATGGCACCACCGGTTCGTCTCGGGTCTTCCCGACTCGGGCCGCGGAGGTGCCATTCGTGTCTCGTCATCGAGGCTCGCTCAGCGGGCGCCAGATAGGGGAGGAACTATGGACGTTGTCGTCACGTCGCGTCGTTGCCAGCTCACGGATGCGTTCCGGGACCATGTCAGCGAAAAGCTGAACTCCTTGGAGAAGCTCAACGAGCGCATCATCCGAGCCGAGGTTGTGGTGACCTGCTCCGACGCGAAGCGGCAGCC
>JACRAA010000060.1 GCA_016213595.1 Actinomycetota bacterium
CGATGACGAGCACGGGCCTCGACGCCTCGGCGATCATCTTCGCGGCCTGCTGGACCTGACGCGTGTGCGGTCGGACCGTGGGGCGGTAGCCCGGCAGGTCGACCTGCCCGGTCCACTCGTACTCCGTCATCGCCGAGAGCGCGTCCTTGCTGATGTCGACGAGCACCGGGCCCGGACGGCCCGTACCGGCGATCTCGAACGCCGCGGCGATGGCCCAGGGGATCTCGGCCGGGTTGGTGACGAGGAAGTTGTGCTTCGTGATGGGGAACGTGATCCCCCGGATGTCGGCCTCCTGGAACGCGTCGGTCCCGATCGACGCCGAGTTCACCTGGCCCGTGATCGCCACGATCGGCACGGAGTCCATGTACGCGTCGGCGAGGCCCGTGACGAGGTTCGTCGCGCCGGGTCCCGAGGTGGCCATACAGACGCCCACTTTGCCGGTCGCCACGGCGTACCCCTCGGCGGCATGCGCGGCGCCCTGCTCGTGGCGGACAAGGATGTGGCGGACCTTCGAGTCGAACAGCGGGTCGTACGCGGGAAGGATCGCGCCTCCCGGGATGCCGAAGATGACCTCTACGCCCACCGCTTCAAGGGATGCGACGAGGGACTGAGCGCCCGTCATGGTCTTCTTGCTGTCGGAGAGCACTGGTTGTGTCATCTGTCGCTCCTCGGGTGAGTAGGTCGGCGTGCGGGCCATGAAAAAACCCCCGCTGCCGGTCGGCAGGCGAGGGTGCGTGTCACAGGCCCCTTGGGCCCAGGACACGCTGTCAAAGTACGAGGACGATCCGCACGTCGCTCACTATGCCGCCGGGTTCCGGGCCGCGTCAACGCGTGGACGAGTGTTCTCGACATACGGACGGGGACGGCCCGAAGGCCGTCCCCGCCGGTGTCGATCTGAGGTTGTTCAGCTCACCGCCACGTTCTGCTTCGCGCCGGCCGAGACCGCGGCAGCAGCCTCACCCTTGGCCTTGAGAACGGTGAAGGAGAGCAGGACGAACGCCGCGCCGAGGACGAGGGCGATGGCCCCGATCCACGCTGCGATGGTGCCGATCAGCCAGAACGCGTAGGCGGTCAGGAGGCTGGTACGGAGGGTGTCGCCCTGGAACAGCGTGTTCCGCAGGGCGGAGTAGGCGGCCTTCTGGTTGGCGTCGGTGGTGGCGCTGACGACGCCGCCGACACCGGAGTAGGTGCACTTGTCGGCGGGGACGGCCGGCACGGCGTTGCCGTTGGCATCCTTCACGGCGGAGCAGCCGGCGACCATGTGCTCCCAGATGTAGTTGTTGGCGAACGCCTGGGCGGCGTCGCCGGTCACCATGGGCTGGCCGGCGAAGGGTGCCAGCGCGTCCTGGGAAGCCTGGGGCAGCGTCTTGTACGCCGCTGCCGCCGGCATCGTGATCTTCTCCTGGGAGAGCTGGTCGCTCACATAGCTGTGAGCGTAAAGGCCGGCGACGAGAGCGAAGACGCCCACGGCCAGCGCGATGACACCGAACACCTGAGCGAGCACCCGGTAGACGACAGTCTTCATTGCAGACCCTTCTTTGGCTGCCGGGGAGGCTCCCGGCTAGTAGTTGTCCCCTGAAGTACATCAAAGCTCTCAGGAGCGCCTTCAGGCGGGGGTGGTTGAAGGGTCGACAGTTGCCGATTCAGTCAATGACGACAGGAGTTTCGGCTGTTGCGGGCCGGCCTCGAACGGACGACCTGCGCCAGGTCAGGACAGCGTGAACAGCGAGCGCCAGGATCAGGGCCGTCCCCATGGTCGGCCCGAGGTTTCCCACCAGTTTCTGACCCGCGCTGTACGCCAGCTCCCTGTGCTCGCCGTACGGCAGGACGGCCAGCGGGAGGCACAGTGCGATCCAGATGGCCCAGGCACGGCCCAGCCACACAGCCCAGCCCGGAAGCGTGCTTCCGGCGGTCACGGCGACGAGCAGGATCACCGCCCAGACGTGGTGGTGCGTCCAGGACAGGGGCGACGCGAGGCACGTCGCGAGCCCGACCAGCCCGACCGCGAAGACCTTCTCGCCGCGCCGCCACCACCAGGCCGCCACGGCAGTCGCGACCAGGGCGACCGCGAAGCCGATCCCGAGGGCGACGACGACCGTCTTCCGGTCCTCCGCGAACCAGCGGGTCATGGCCCCGGAGATGCCCTGGTTGCCCACGTACACGGGCCCGGCCGTGTTGACCTCGCCCTTGCCGAGACCGCTCCAGTACTCCAGGGACTCCTTGGGCAGGAGGATCCACGCGACGACGGTGAAGAAGACGAACGAGAGCATCGCCATGACGGCGACACGCCGCTTCCAGATGAGGAACGCGAGCACGACGAACAGCAGCGGCGTGAGCTTGATGGCGGCCGCCAGGCCGATGAGCGCACCGCGGGGGATGCGACGGGCCTGGCCGGGTTGGTCCGGCAGGAGGTCGGCCACCACGAGCGCCATGAGCATCGTGTTGACCTGGCCGTACCCCATGGTCGTACGGATCGGCTCCATCGCGAGCACGAGGCCCGCCGCGACGACGCCGAGGAGGAAGCCCCGTGGCACCCGGATGCGGCGCAGGACGCTGATCAGGGCGCCCGTACCGAGCACGGTCCAGATGAGCTGCCACATGAAGTACGGACCGATGAGCAGCGGCGTCATGACGATGGCGGCGATCGGCGGGTAGATGAACTTCAGGTTGTCGACGGGAGTGCTCGTCAGGTAGATGTCGTGGCCGTTGACCATGTCCTCGACGGCGAGCCGGTACACGCCGAGGTCCATGGTGTTCGGGCGGTACGGCCAGAGGTGACCTCCGGAGATGACGAGGGGCAGCAGGATGAACGAGACGAGGAGCGCCGGCAGCCACTCCGCCGCTGTCCTGGGGAGGCCTGCTCGGACGCGGGCGAGGAATGCGCTCATGGCCGGAGCTGCGCCCGGACAGCGTCGAGGTCGGCGGTGTGACCGGTGAACCCTGACAGCCCGGCCGCGTCCGAGTAGCGGGGCACCAGGTGGACCTGACGCGAAGGGATCGACCCGTCCACGATCCTGCTGAAGAGGCAGCCGTCGCTCATGCCCTGGGTCCCCAGACGATGTTCTCGAACGGCTCCCCCGCGGCCAGGTGCTCCAGCTGCCGTGCGATCAGGCGGTCGTAGCGGACGGGAGCGGAGTCGTTCGCCCCCCCGACGTGCGGCGCGATCGTGACGCCCGGCGCCTCCCAGAGCGGGCTGTCGCCCGGCAAGGGCTCGGGGTCGACGACGTCCAGCGCGAACCGGAGCCGGCCGACCTCGCCGACGACCGCCTCGGTGTCGATGATCTTTCCCCGTCCCACGTTGACGACGAGCGCGCCGTCGTGGAGGAGCGAGAGCGTACGGGCGTCGAACACGCCGACGGTGTCGTGGGTAGCCGGTGCCGTGACGAACACGACGTCGGCGTCCGGCAGCAGGTCGTACAGGTCGGCGCCCGCGTGGACGACGGGCTCGGTACGTGCCGAGCGTGCCACCCGTACCACCAGGGCCGGCTCGAACCCGGCGACGCGACGCTCGACGGCTGCGCCGATCCGACCGTACCCATAGATGAGCACCCGCTTGTCTGCGAGAGACGTGCCGAACGCGGGAGCCCAGGAGTGAGTGGACTGCTGTCGGGCGTACGTGTCGAGGCCGCGCAGGTTCGCCAGCGCCAGCGCCACGGCGAGCTCGGCGGTGCCGGCGTCGTGCACACCCGCCGCGTTCGCGATCGACACGCTGTCGCTCACCAGCCCGAGCATGTGCTCGTACCCCGCCGAGCCCAGCTGGACGACGCGCAGGGCCGGCTTGTCGAAGCGCTCCAGCTCCTCCCAGACCTCAAGGGCCGTGAAGTTGGGCAGCGCGACGAACGCGACGTCGTCGGCGGTCTCCTCCAGTCCTCGCCGGTCGTTGAGCAGGGTCAGGTCGACGCCGTCCTGGCGGCCGACGCGGGCGTAGGCCTCCTCCAGCGAGCCGTACGGCACCCAGGCCCTCATCGGTCGGCTCCTGACGTGACGGGCTGCAGAGCTCGTACGGGGTAGCCTGCGGCGGCCAGCGCGTCCTTCACCTCGGCCACCGACAAGGTCCCGTAGTGGAAGACCGAGGCCGCGAGGACGGCATCCGCACCCGCGGCGACAGCCTCGACGAAGTGCGAGGCCGTACCGGCGCCACCCGACGCGATCAGCGGCACGTCGGCCACGGCACGTACGGCCCTGATCAGCTCGAGGTCGAAGCCAGCGGTCGTCCCGTCGGCGTCCATGGAGTTGAGCAGGATCTCCCCCACGCCGCGGTCCACCGCCTCGGCCACCCAGGCCAGTGCGTCGAGGCCTGCGGAGGTCCGACCGCCGTGCGTGGTCACCCCGAAACCCGACGGCATCCCGTCCTCACGGCGGGCGTCCACCGACAGGACCAGCACCTGGTTCCCGAACCGATGGGCGATCTCGTCGATGACCGCCGGGCGACGGATGGCCCCGGTGTTGATCCCCACCTTGTCGGCCCCGTGACGAAGCAGCAGGTCGACGTCCTCGACGCTGGCGATGCCACCGCCGACGGTGAGCGGGATGAAGACGGTCTCGGCCGTACGGCGCACCATCTCGCGGGTCGTCGCGCGCCCCTCGTGGGAGGCGGAGATGTCGAGGAAGGTCAGCTCGTCGGCCCCCTCCAGACCGTACCGGCGGGCCAGCTCGACCGGGTCGCCCGCATCGCGCAGGTCGACGAAGTTGACGCCTTTGACGACCCGGCCGTCATGGACGTCCAGGCAGGGGATCACTCGGATCGCTACTGACACGCCCGCAAGCCTAGTGCGGTACCTGACGATGCTGCCCGGTCGATGCGTCGCCCGGGTGTTGTCTGAGGCCCCCGCTAGATTGACGCGCATGCCTTCCGGACTGGACCCGCGCTTCACCGCCCTGCCCCTCGACACGCTCGCTGACGCCGCCCTGACCCGGGCTGCGGCCCTCGGTGCGACCCACGCGGACGTACGCATCGAGCGCATCCGCATGGGGTCCCACCGGCTGCGGGACGAGGCGCTGGAGAGCAGCACCGACGCGACCGACCTCGGGATCGGTGTCCGCGTCATCCATGACGGCTCCTGGGGCTTCGCCGCCGGGATCACGCTGACTCCTGATGCTGCGGCCACCCTCGCGGAGCAGGCGGTGGCGGCTGCCCGGATCAGCCGACCCCTCACGTCCTTCCCGGTCGAGCTCGCCCCGGAGCCCGTCCACGTCGGCGAGTGGGTGTCGCCGTTCCGGCTCGACCCCTTCGAGGTGAGCGATGCGGAACGCGTCGAGCGGCTCGTCGAGCTGTCCCGGCTCGCGGCCGGTGCCGGGGTCGACCACGTCACGGCGACCGTCGACCTGGTCGACGAGCACAAGCTCTACGCCGACCTCGCGGGGAGCCGGACGCTGCAGCGGCGGGTCCGTGTGCTTCCCGTGGTCGAGGTGATGGCGACGAACGGCCGCTACCACTCGATGCGCACGACCAACCCGCCGGCAGGACGGGGGTGGGAGTACCTCCTGGGCGAGGGGTGGGACCTGGACGGCGAGGTGTCGCAGCTCGCGTCGTGGCTGGCGGAGCAACGGGCCGCGCCGTGCGTCCAGCCCGGCCGGTACGACCTGGTCGTCGAGCCCACCAACCTCTGGCTCACGATCCACGAGTCGGTCGCCCACGCCACGGAGCTCGACCGGGCACTGGGCTACGAGGCGGCGTACGCCGGAACCTCCTTCGCGAAGCCCGAGACACTGGGGAGCCTGCAGTACGGGAGCGACGTCATGACCGTCACGGGCGACCGGGTGGCCGAGCACGGCCTGGCGAGCTGCGCGTGGGACGACGAGGGCGTCGAGGCGCAGACGTTCGAGATCATCCGGGACGGGACCCATGTGGGCTACCAGCTGAACCGGCAGATGGCCCACGAACAGGGACGGGACCGCTCCAACGGCTGCGCCTTCGCGGACTCCTCGGGTCACATCCCCCTGCAACGGATGCCCAACGTCTCGCTGCAGCCCGCGGCCTCCGAGACCACCGTCGAGGACCTGGTCGGTCGGGTCGAGCGCGGGCTGTACGTGGTGGGCGACAAGTCCTGGTCGATCGACATGCAGCGCTACAACTTCCAGTTCACGGCGCAGCGCTTCTACGCCATCCAGGACGGACGGCTGGCGGGCCAGGTGGCCGACGCCGCGTACCAGGCGACGACGACGGACTTCTGGCGGTCGATGGAGGCCGTAGGGGGCCCGGGCACGTACCGGCTCATGGGTGCGCTCGACTGCGGCAAGGGACAGCCCGGCCAGTCGGCGCCTGTCTCGCATGGCGCTCCGGCGGCTCTGTTCCGGTCCGTGAACGTGCTCAACACCGAGGCCGAGGGGGCCCACGCATGATCACCGACTGGATCGAGGCGGGGCTCTCGGCGGCGACCAGCGACGAGTGCGTGGTCATCGTGCGCGACTCGACCGAGGCGAACCTCCGGTGGGCGATCAACATGCTCACGACCAACGGCCAGATGCACCACCGTTCCGCGACCGTCGTCGCCATCAGCCGGGTCGACGGGGTGGGGCATGCGGGTGTGGTGTCGGGCCCGGTGGCCGCGCAGGACGACCTCGTCGCCCTCGTGGGCCAGGCCTGCACCACGGCGCAGACCGCGCCGGCCAGCGACGACAGCGCGCCGCTTCCCGCACCCGTCGTCGACGAGGACTACGCAGAGGACGCCGTCACCACCTCGATCGACGTCCTGGGCTCGTTCGCAGAGGGTCTCGGCCGGGCCCTGGCCGCGTCATTTAGCGCGGGGACCGAGATGTTCGGGTACGCCGAGCACCACTCCTCCACGGTGTGGGTAGGCACCAGCGCAGGCGCTCGCCGTCGCGCCGTGGAGCGCTGGGGGAAGGTGGAGCTGAACGCGAAGAGCTCCGACCGCATCGGCTCCGCGTGGGTGGGGCGCTCGACGGTCGACTTCAGCGACATCGACGCCGACGTGCTCGCTGCCGAGGTCACCCGCCGGCTGTCGTGGTGCGACAACAGGCTGGAGCTGCCTGCGGGGCGGTACGAGACGATCCTGCCGCCCAGTGCCGTCGCCGACCTGATGATCCTCACCTACTGGTCGGCGAGCGGCCGCGACGCCGAGCAGGGCCGAACCGTGTTCGCCGGTGCCCAGCCGGGCACCACACGGGTGGGCGAGGTCCTCTCCGCCCTACCGATGACGCTCACGAGCGGGCCGGAGGCCCTGCCGGCGCCCCCGTTCGCGATCGTCGAGGGCTCGGTTCCCGGACTGACGTCGGTGTACGACAACGGCGCGCCCGCCGAGACCGTCGCCTGGCTTCACGACGGCAGGCTGGCCGCGCTTCCGTACCCGCGGGCGGCCGCCGCAGCATCGGGCGTGCCCTACGCCTTCCCCAGCGACAACCTCGTCCTCGACGCCGGCTCCAACCGGAGCCTGGAAGACCTGATCCGCTCGACAAAGCGGGGGCTGCTGCTGACCTGCCTGTGGTACATCCGTGAGGTCGACATCTCCTCGCTGCTGGTCACCGGCCTCACCCGCGACGGCGTCTACCTCATCGAGAACGGGGAGATCGTCGGCATGGTGAACAACTTCCGGTTCAACGAGTCGCCGGTCGACCTGCTCCGGCGGGCGGTGGAGGCCTCGGCGAGCGAGCCGACGCTGTGCCGCGAGTGGAACGACTACTTCACCTTCACCTCGATGCCGGCCCTGCGGGTCCCGGACTTCAACATGTCCACGGTGTCGAAGGCGTACTGACGGCCGCCGGTCCTACCCGGTGAAGTCCTCGACCCAGTAGTACGTGCCGTCCGCCGCCTGGGCGACCCCCACCGAGATCTCGGTGTAGGTCGGGTTGACGATGTTGGCGCGGTCTCCGTGCGAGGCCATCCAACCCTCGGTCACCTCTGCCACCGTGCTGTAGGCGAAGCCGATGTTCTCCCCGGCCGTCGCCTTCCCACCACACGCCGACAGGACCGCCGTGAGGCTGTTGAGGGTGAGGCCCCCGACGGAGGCGAGGTGGACGGCCCAGGTCGCCGGGAGGCTGCACTCGCGATAGGTGAGGGCCGTGACCCCCGCCGCGACGCGCTCGGCGTTCGTCGCGGCCGCGACGGCCGCAGCCAGGTCCTGACGACCGGTGACGGATGGCGCGACCGATGGAGCAGACGTGTGGCGGGTGGGAGCGGGCGTACGGGCAGCCGAGGCCGTACCCGCAGGGGTGGAGCCCGAGGATGCGGCAGTCGCTGCTTCGAGCGGGTCCGTCGGCGACTGGGTGTCGATCGACTGGGTGTCGCTAGGCGTGGACGGTGCGACGACCGTGCTGTACCCGCCTCTCGGGCCGTCGACGAGTGCGGCTTGGGCGCTCGGTGTCGTTCGGGCCGCACCGCCTTCGAGGACGGCTGTGGCGAGGACCAGTACGGACACGGCGAGGACGTGGCGGACCGACCGCTGAGTCCACATCGCTCCACACCCCCGTCTCGACGCACACGACGACGTCGAGGCGACGGTACGGGACCGGGCGGAGAAGGCCGCGCCTCATGATGCCTCTCTCACGGGCCGTTGAGACCCTCTTGACGTCCTCGCCCGCCTGCCACGGTCCTCCGTCGCACACCCGCCCCCCTCAGGTGAGGCCGCGGCACGAGAGGATCAGTCCTCTTCGGCGACGTCCACGACCCCACGGCGCATGCTGGCGACGATCTCACGACAGGTGGACCGAAGCGGTCCAGGGCCCGCGGCGTCAGCCACCTGGCCTGCCACGTCGATGACCTGGCGTACCCACCTGACGACGTCGCCGGCGGGCAGGCCCGAGAGGATGAGCACGTCCGCGAGGTCGGAACCGCTCGCCCAGGCGTGGGCCGCCTCAGCGAAGCCGATGTCCGGCTCGGGTCCCCGCTCCACACGATGGTCGCGCTCGACCATCCCCACGTCCCGCCACACAGCCCGCAGGCGGACCTGGGCGGCCTCGCTCTGCCGGTCCGGCATGCGGGCAGGCCGTCTGCCGTCCGTGGCACGGGCTCGGAACACCAGGCTGGACAGCACGGCCGCGAGCTGTGGGGCCGAGAGGTGGTCGAACACGCCGTCGACGACGCACTGGGCGGTCACGAGGTCGAGCTCGCCGTAGATGCGGGTGAGAACCCTGCCGGAGGGGGTCACCGCCAACCCCTGCTCGTCGAGGTACCCCAGGGAGGAGAGCACGGCGCAGATCCTGTCGAATGCCGTCGCGATGGTGTTGGAACGCTCCTGCGAACGCTGGCGGGCCTGCGCCGCCTCCCGCTGCAGCCGCATGGCCTGCTCCGTGAGACGGGCGTGCTTCTCACGGTCAGGACAGCGATGACACGGATGGGCTCGAAGGCTGCGGCGGGCCGCGTCGATCTCGGCCATGACCTCGTCGTCCGCGCGCACCCGGCGGCGTGGATCCGGCAGGTCGACCTCGCCGAGCCGCGTGAGGAAGGCCGCCGCCAGGTTCCGTCGTGCAGCGGCGCTCTTCGCGTCGAAGTGCTTGGGGACCCGGATCCGGCCGGCGACGATCGGCGGCGTGGGGAAGTCCGTGACCGACAGGGACTTCAGCTGGCGGTTCTCCGTCATCACGAGCGGGGTCGGTCCTCCGGAGCCCGTCACCCTCGACTCGACGACGGCCGCCCAGCCACGGTGCCTGCCTGCCGGTACGGAGATGATGTCGCCGGGCTTGAGGGACTCCAGGACGCTGAGCGCCTCGGCCTGGCTCTCCACCCGTCGGCCCCGTGCAGCCTCGGCCTCGAGCGTTCGGATGGTCTCGCTCAGTTGGGCGTACTCGGTGATGTCCCCCAGCTCGCACGACGCCTGCTCGAGCAGCCTTGCCGACTCGGCCTCCGTGCGACGGATCGAGCGGGAGGCGGCAACGACGCCGCGGTCGGACTGGAACTGCGCGAAGCTCTGTTCGAGGACGGCACGCGCGCGGTCGCGGCCGACGGTACCGACGAGGTTCACCGCCATGTTGTACGTCGGCCTGAACGCCGACCGGAGCGGGTACGTACGGCGGGACGCCAAGCCCGCGACGGCGCGCGGGTCGAGACCCGGCTGCCAGCAGACGACTGCATGACCTTCGACGTCGATGCCTCGACGGCCGGCGCGACCCGTGAGCTGCGTGTACTCCCCCGGGGTCACGTCGGCGTGGGCTTCGCCGTTGTACTTGACGAGCTTCTCGACCACGACGGTCCGAGCGGGCATGTTGATGCCCAGGGCCAGCGTCTCCGTGGCGAAGACGACCTTGAGCAGCCCCTCGGTGAACGCGACCTCGACCGCCTCCTTGAGCGACGGGAGGAGGCCTGCGTGGTGGGCGGCCACTCCGCGCTGGAAAGCGGTCAGCCACCGGTCGTACCGCAGGGCGACCAGGTCCTCCTCGGTGAAGCCGCGCGTGTGCTCGGCGGCGATCTCGACCAGCCGCCTGCGGGACGGGGCGCTCGTGAGCCGGACGCCGTCGGCGATCAGCTGCGAGACGGCGCCGTCGCAGCCCTGGCGGCTGAAGACGAACACGATCGCGGGCAGGAGCCCTTCCCGGTCGAGGGCGGTGACCATCTGTGAGCGACGCGGGACCAGGGAGTGCCCGCCCTCCGTCCATCTCGGGTGGGTCGCACCGCCGAAGCCCCCGGAACCGTGGCCCGGCCTCGCCTTGCCCTTCCCCGACCGGCCCCGGGGACGCCGCGCGTCGTCCCGGTACCTCGACTCCTGGTGCGCGAGCTTCACCAGCTCCGGGTTCACGTCGGCCCTGGCACCGGGCAGGGGCGTCGCCGTGGGGGCCTCATGGGCGAACAGGTCGACGAGCCGGGTGCCCGCGAGCACGTGCTGGTACAGCGGGACGGGCCGGCGCTCGCTGACCACCACGTCCACCGCGCCGCGGACCTCGCGGAGCCAGTCGCCGAACTCCTCCGCGTTGCTCACCGTCGCCGAGAGCGCCACGACCTGTACGGACTCGGCCACTCCCAGGATGACCTCCTCCCAGACCGGGCCGCGGAACCTGTCGGCGAGGTAGTGGACCTCGTCCATCACGACGAAGCCGAGGTTCGCCAGGGTCGACGACGACGCGTAGATCATGTTCCGCAGGACCTCGGTCGTCATGACGACGACGTCGGCCTCGGAGTTCACGCTGACATCGCCGGTGAGCAGGCCGATCCGGTCGCTGCCGTACGCGGCTACGAGGTCGCGGTACTTCTGGTTCGACAGCGCCTTGATGGGCGTCGTGTAGAAGCACTTGCGGCCCGCTGCGAGCGCAAGATGGACGGCGAACTCCCCCACGACGGTCTTGCCGGCGCCGGTGGGCGCAGCGACGAGGACTCCCGACCCGGACTCGACCGAGCCGCAGGCCTCGATCTGGTAGTCGTCGAGGTCGAACGGGTAGCGCGCCGCGAAGGCCGCGAGGTGCGTGGTGGTGGACATCGCCGCCAGGCTACGTCACAGGCGGTGACGACACCGGCGGTGACGACACGAGCAGAGCTCAGGGCCGGACTGCGACGGCGTGCGGCACGTACAGCGTCAGCGCCCGCGGGACCGCCTCGAGGAGCAGCGGTACAGGTCCCAGCGCTTCGCCGTCAGCCATCCCGTACAGCTCGTCCCCGTCGACGGTCACATGGGGCGCCCGTACGCGCTCGACCGCCGGGTCGGACGCGAACGCCCCGGAGAACATCGCCGGCAGCAGCCGCAGCAGGGTCATGCGGCTCACGGGGTGGATGATTGTGATGTCGAGCAGGCCGTCGGTGACGGAGTAGTCCGGCGCGATCCTCATGCCGCCTCCGAACAGGCCCGCGTTGGCGACGGCGATCAGCATGGCCGTCTGGGTGCGCGGCACGCCGTCCATCGTGATCCGGTACCGCAGCGGTTCGAACCGGGCGAGCTCGGCGAGCGCGCTGTACGCGTACCCGAGGGAGCCGAGCGTGAAGGACATCGCGTTCGTACGACGGTTGACGCGGGCGTCGTAGCCCGTCGAGACGACCGATCCGACGTACCGCTGGGTGGAGCCGTCGGCCAGCTCACCCGAGACCCTGGTCAGGTCGATGGCCTGCGTGTGGCCGTCGGCCACCACCTTGGCAGCGGCGACGGCTGAGGCGGGAACGCCTACCCCCCGACAGAAGTCGTTCCCCGTCCCGGAGGGGATGAGGCCCAGCGGCACCCCGCTGCCCGCCGCCGCGTTGAGCCCGAGATGCATCATGCCGTCGCCGCCCATGACGATGAGGCAGTCGTGGCGTCCGTCGACGGGGGTCGGCCGGGCAGCCTCGACGGCCGCGAGGCCGCGCATCCGGGCCTCCTCGTACGAGGTGGCCCGGACGACGTTGAGACGGGCGCTCGGAACGCCTTTGAGCAGCTCCTGGACGACGCTGGGAAGGACGCGGACCGCCTTCCCCCGACCGGCCGTCGGGTTGACAACCAGTGTCAGCGTCGGTGGCTGCATCAGTCGTCGATGGAGACGAGCACCGAGCCCGAGGCTGCGAGCCGCTTGGCTTTCGCCCTGTCGTTGCGACGGCAGATCCACTCGGCCGCTACGTACATGATCGCCATCGGCAGCGCGAGCGCGGTCATCGAGAACGGGTCCGTCGACGGCGTGGCGATGGCCCCGAAGACGAAGCAGCCGAAGATCGAGAACGTCCGGGCCTTCGCCAGCTGCGCGCCGGTCACTACGCCTGCGAGGTTGAGCATCACGAGGATGACGGGCAGCAGGAACGACACGCCGAACAGGAGGACGAGCAGGAGCTCGAGCTGCAGGAACGTGTTGAGGTCGAGCTGGTTGACGATGCCCAGACCGTCAGGGGTGAACTGCAACATGACGCTGATGCCCTTCGGCAGCACCAGGTAGCCGACGGCGCAGCCGAGAAGGAACAGCGGGATCGCGGACACGAGGAAGTTGCGTGCGTACTTCTTCTCCTTGTCCAGCAGGGCAGGCATGACGAACCGCCACAGCTGGTACAGCCAGATGGGACACGCGAGCATCAGCCCGGCGACCACGGACACCTTCAGGGCCAGCATGAACGGGCCCGAGACGTCCCGGTTGACGACCTGTGTGTCGACGTTCGGGTTGACCGTCTTCAGGTCCGCCAGTGCGGAGTACCACGGCCACATGACGACGTCGAGGATCCACCTGTAGAAGAAGGCGGCCAGGGTCGCGGTGAGGATGACCGCGAGCACCGAGACGATGACGCGATACCGCAGCTCGCGCAGGTGGTCGTACAGCGACATCGTCCCGTCAGGGGTCGACGGTGGAGGCTTCAGGACCGTCCAGACGTGCCTCGCCCCGGTGAGAGCCGACACGGTCACTTGTCCTTGCGGGTCTCCGGCGTGACGATCTCGGCATCGACGGGCTCGGAGACGTCCTCATCCTCGACCGTCGTCTTCGGGCCCTCGATGCCCGTCGGCGCCTTGACCTCTTCCTTGAACTCTCTGATGGCGCGTCCTGCGCCCTTGCCCATCCCCGCGAGCCGAGAGCCGCCGAAGAGCAGCAGTGCGACGACGAGCAGGATGACCCACTCCATGCCGCCAGGGAGACCGGCGATCAACGCAGTCATGTAAGACTCCTTCAGTCCGAACGGGCCCATCCTAGGCCCGAGTAGCAAGATTCATTCCATGGCGAGGGGTGAGCGCGCCGGCCACCTTGGGGGCGCCGATCCTGCTCAGCTCGAGCCCGACGTCAGCAGCCGTGGACCCGAGGGACCGCAGCTCGGCGTTGAGCTCCCGGACGGCGCGCCAGATTCGCCGGCCGAGTACGAACTGGACGGCCAGGGAGACGACGATGATCGCCAGCCAGATCCAGATCCACACGGCCGCGACCTTACACCGAGCCTTCGCGACCAGACGTCCGAGACCACTCCTCGTGCCGGCGGAGCGCCTCGCGCGCGGCGAGCACCGCCTCGTCCTGCGCAGCCAGTGGCTCCACGACCTCCGCCGCGCCGCCCAGCCTGAGGACGAGCTGACGAAGCCACGCTGGGTCGAGCACCCGCAGCGTCACGAGGTCCCCTGACGTCCGTACCGTCGGGTAGTACTCACTCACCCACCGGGCCGACTCCTGGACGCGGAGCGTCACCTCAATGGAGGCCTCGGACAGCCAGCCGTCACGCACCGGTGGCCTGCCGTGGTCGGCCGCGTCGGCACCCGTGACCTCGACGGCCGCCACCCGGTCCAGGCGGTACGACCGCCAGCCGTCCCTGTCCAGTGACCAGGCCTCCAGATAGGCGGCACCGTCCCGGACGACGAGCGCCACGGGGTCGACGACCGGGCGGGTCGTCTCCCCCCTCGCCCCGCCCTCGTAGGTGAGGCGGACCTGGCGCCGCGCCTCCATCGCGTCGACGAGCGCCTGGCGCACCGCCTCGTCGCCGGTGACGATGGACACGACCGCGGTGGGCCCCTCCTGCCAGGACATCGTGGCGAGCTTCGCGCTCGCCGAGTCGATCGCGGCGTACGACTCGGGAGCGGCGACCTCCCGTACCGCCTGCAGCGCCAGCCGGAGCGTCCCGACCTCGTGCGGCGCGAGGCGGAGCGGCTTGGACAGGATGTCCGCGTTGCTCAGCCGGATGACACCCTCCCCTTCGACGGCGTCCATGTCGACCTCGATGAGGTCCCCCGGCATCCCGCCCGGCAAGCCGCACATGAACGCGACCCACAGGTCGCCCATCAGCTGCTTCTCGGTGAGCGAGAACGCGGCGGCGGCCTCGGTGAGCGTGATCCCGGGTCGGGCCTGGAGGTACGGGATGAGGGCCAGGAGCCGGGCGACCTGGTCGGCGCTGGTGCTCATCGCTCCTCCGTCGACAAGGCGCGGCCCGCGACGGCCCGCAGTGCGGTCAGGGTGGCGTCGCGTACCTCGTCGGGACCGAGGACGACGACGTCGGGAGCAGCGGCAGCGGCCTGGTCAGCGATCTCCTGGACGGACCCGTACGGGACGGCATGGACCACGTACCCGTCGGGGGCAGGGGCAGCGACGACGCTGCCCCGCCGCCGGAGCGCGGGGGCAGCAGTGCCGCGGATGGCGAGGTGGGCGATGTCGGTGACTGCCGCGGGCTCGAGCGACGCTGCCGCCTCCTCGACGACGCTGCGGTCGGGGAGCTCGTACGACCCGGCAGGCTCGAGGGCCGTGACCTCGCCGGCGACCCGGGACAGCCGGAACAGGCGCGGCTCGCCCTTGTCGACATCGAGGCCGTACACGTACCAGACGCCTCGCCGGACCAGCACCCCCCACGCCTCGACCAGCCGGGTGAGACCTGGACTGCGGTAGTCGAACCGGATGCGACGCCTCGCTGCTATCGCCTCCCACACCACCCCGACCGACGGGTCGTCGCCGCCCAGCCGAGGCTGGACGAAGCCGCTGCTCGACAGCTCGACGCCCGCGGCCTGGAGCTTCCCGAGGGCGGAGCTGGCCTGCGACGCCAGCGCGGCGCCGCCGAAGACGTGGGCCGCGATGCCGAGGCCCATCTGCTCCGCCTGCGTGAACTCCGCGGGGGGCAGCTCGAAGTCGCCCGGCAGGATCCGGTAGCCCTGCTCGTCGTCGAAGTACGTGTCGTTCGAGCCGGTCTCGATGGGGATCCCCAGCTCGCGGAGGTCGTCCTTGTCCCGCTCGAACATCCGCTGGAAGGCCGCGTCGGACAGGCCCTGGTAGCCCTCGACGGAGTCGCGGATCTTCTCTCGGGTCAGGAACCGGCGCGCGGCGAGCAGGCAGATCACGAGGTTGAGCTGACGTTCGGTCTTGCGTGGCGCCATGCCCCTCCTCTCCTACGCTTGGCCCAGTCTTGCATCGGTGACGCCGGAACGCCCGCGCCACCCCGACCCGAGGAGGTGCGGTGGCCGGCCGCTTCGCTCCCTCGCCGACCTCCGACCTCCACCTGGGCAACCTTCGTACAGCCCTGCTGGCATGGCTCTTCGCCCGCTCCACGGGTCGTGAGCTCCTCGTCCGCATCGAGGACCTCGACCAGGTGCGGGTGGCGGCGGCGAGCGGACTGGCGACGCGACAGCTGGCGGACCTGGCCGCGCTGGGCATCGACCACGACGGCCCCGTGGTCCGGCAGTCGCAGCGGCTCGACCTGTACGCCGAGGCACTGGCCGCACTCGACACGTACGAGTGCTACTGCAGCCGACGCGAGATCCTGGAGTCGGCCCAGGCACCCCACGACGAGCACCATCGGCCGTACCCCGGGACCTGCCGGGACCTCACCGAGGCCGAGCGGGCGGCGAGGCGGGCCGTACGACCGGCCGCCCTCAGGGTACGGGCGGGCGGTGTGACCGCTACGGGCATCGACGAGCTGTACGGGCCGGTCTCGGGCGCGGTCGACGACTTCGTCGTCCGGCGAGGCGACGGGACGTACGCGTACAACCTCGCCGTCGTCGTCGACGACGGGCTCCAGGGCGTCGACCAGGTCGTCCGGGGCGACGACCTCCTCTCGAGCGTCCCGCGGCAGGCGTGGCTCGCGGGGCAGCTGGGTTTCGCACCGCCCACGTACGCGCACGTGCCGCTGGCGGTCGGTCCCGACGGCAGGCGTCTGGCGAAGCGGGACGGCGCCGTGACGCTCTCCGACCTCGCGGCCGCCGGCGTCACCGCAGAGCAGGTGCTGGCCCGGATCGCCGCGTCCCTCGACCTGGCCGAGGAACGCGAGAGCGTCTCGACGGCGATCCTGCTCGAACGCTTCGACCCGGCGAACCTCCCGCGTCAGCCCTGGGTCGTCGCCTGAGGGAAGCCCTCGTGACGCTGGCTCAGCCCTCGTGACGCTGGCTCAGGCCTCGTGACGCTGGCTCAGGCCTCGTACGCGAAGAGGATGTCGACGACGTAGACCATCGTCTCGCCCGGCTTCACGTCGATGCGCGGGTTCCCGGACGGGTACGCCTGGGCCCCCGGTACGACGAGCAGCACGCGGCTGCCCACCGTCTGCCCGACAAGGCCCTTCTGCCATCCCGGGATCGTGGAGCTCAACGCTCCGTCGAGGGGCGCGTAGCCGTACGTCTTCTTCACGAGCTTGCCGGTGCTCCACGCGTACTCCGCGTAGTCCACCCGGATCGTGGAGGTCGGGGCGACGGCCTTCCCGGTCCCCTTGATGAGCGGCTGGACGGTCAGCGCGGCTGGAGGCGTCGCTGTCGTCGGGATCGTCACGACGGGCGACTTGAGATCGCCGGAGACCGTCGGCAGCCCGGGTGCAGGGGTCACGGTGGCGCCTGACGGGCCGCTCGCTGAGACGGCGAGGATGTCCACGACGAAGACGAGGCTGTCGCCGACCTCGATCCCGATGCTGGAGTTGCCGCCGCTCGCGTCGTAGCCGTCGGGACCGGTGATGCCGACGAGGACGCGGCTGCCGACCTTCTGGCCGATGAGCCCGGTCTGGAAGCCCTTGATGAACCCGTTCACCGCGTACGAGATGGGCTTGTTCGCGCTGAAGCTCTCGTCGAAGACCTTGCCGGTGTAGCCGTTGGCGCCCCAGTAGTTGACCTCGATCATCGAGTTCGCCGCGACCGCGTCACCGGTCCCCGGGACGACGACCTTGGACTGGGTCTTGTTGATCCCCCACGGTGCCGGGATCTTGACGGTGGGCAGCTTGCCGTAGTCAGCCGTGACCGAGATGCCGTCGAGGTTCGTGGCCGGCGTGATCGAGGGATGCCCCGAGGGGCTCGCGGACAGGCTGGCCGAGGGGCTCGCCGGCGAGGTCGGGACGAACTGGGTGGACGTGGGGGACGCGCTGGAAGACGCGCCGCCGGAGTTGCAGGCGGCGAGGAGAAGGGTCAGCAGCGCGACGACCAGACCGCCCACGCGGCGGCGGCTAAACATGTGCACCGTGGAAGGGTACCGGAGTCCGCTGGGAGCCCCGGCCCCACGCCTCGGCTGTCAGAGCCCGACCGCGTCGAGCAGTGCCCCGAGCTCTTCCGACGTGAGCTCGCGCGAGGCGCCCTGTGGCAGCTGGCCGAGACGGACAGGGCCGATCCGGATGCGCGAGAGGCGCCGTACGGGATGTCCGACCGCGTCGAACATCCGGCGCACGATGTGGTTGCGCCCCTCGTGCAGCGTGACCTCGACGAGCGACTTCGCGGCGCCCCTGCTCGTCACCGTGACCTTGTCGGGACGTACGGGACCGTCCTCGAGCGTCAGGCCGCCCCGCAGCCTCTTGAGGACCACAGCGTCGACCACGCCCTCGACCTCGGCCAGGTAGGTCTTGGGGATCTCGTACGAGGGGTGCGCCAGCCGGTGGGCGAACTCCCCGTCGTTCGTCAGGATGATCAGCCCCTCGGTGTCCGTGTCGAGCCGCCCGACATGGAACAGGCGCTCCTTGCGGCGCTCGACGAGGTCCGCGAGCGTCGGGCGGCCCTCCGGGTCGGACAGGGTCGAGACGACTCCCCGCGGCGTGTGGACCACGAGGTAGGCATGACGCCGTGGTGGCGGGATCCTCGACCCGTCGACGCGGATCACGTCTCGCGCGGGGTCGACGCGCAGACCCTGCTCCCGTACGACCTGTCAGTTC